>CAZGJY010000092.1:0-4600 GCA_964525725.1 uncultured Methanosarcinales archaeon
TCTCAAGTACTAACTGCTTGGTGCTCTTAATAATCACACAAGAATAATTTATTTCCATCCAAAGAAATCTTTCGCATTCTCAACGAGCCGTTGCTCGAAATCCTTCGACGTCTCGCCTTCCGCTTTAGAAATGGAAAGGAGCTGCATCAATTCTCTCGTCGCAGCGACTTCATCAGCGAACGGCGAAGGGACTTGTCCGATGTGCTCACGGATTATTTTCTCTTCAAGCGACGGCAAATCGCTCACATCGCTCACTGTTGCAGACAATGCGACGCCTTCGAGCGTTGCAGTATTTCGCAGGACGGTGAATGCGCCGGCAGACAGAAATTCAGCTACTATTCTTTCAAACTCAATATCGCTCGGACTTCCACTTGTCAATTTTCCACTGACTCGCAGCGTGACGATGCAATCGGGCGCCGAAGCAACTCGTGATTTCTCAGCAAGAATTCTCTCGCTTGCGCTTTCTGCAGAATGTCCCGAAACATCGACCACAATGCCGACGTGCGGATGCAGTTTGATGAGTTCTTGCGTCGATGAAACAATTTTTCCGCCGACAACAGTATTGACGACGAACGAACCTGTATGTAATTTCTCGATCTCAGAAAAATTATTAGGGAACGTCGGACCAGGATATACAATACGTCCATATTCTTCTACGTCTGTCACAAGTCGCGTATGCACATGTCCGCCGGCGTAATAATTAAATCCTTTCGGCAAATAAGAGAGCTCTGTCGAAACAGCATCAGCCATTTCGGTCGGCTTGAGTTCAGATATCGTCGTGTGGAAGAGGAAAATACGAAAACCAGTCTCGCGCTCAATATGCGCGCGATCGAGCAATCGGTAATGTTGCTTCTCAAGTCCCTGAGCGCGGCCTAAGATTCCGCAGAGTTTCGCGCCAGTCTTTGGATCGACGATGAATTTGAGCTTGAGCGATTCATTCTCCATGTCGCCGACAAGCGTATTCGTGACGAGATGCGCTTCTTCAAGCACATCAAGCATCGTTTTTCCCGTCGGAGAATAATCGTGCGAGCCGGCGATGATGTATGCAGGAATTCCCGCAGCCTTAAGCTCCTGGAGTTTTGTGACTGTATCTTTGAGAACATCGATTGCAGGGAGTGCCGTGTTGAACAGATCGCCGGCGATGATGACAAAATCGACTGCTTGCTTGATCGCTGCGTCGATCACATATGCGAACGAATCAAAACCGACGCGGCGCAATTTGTCGTCGCGCCAAGAACCAAGATGACAGTCCGCGAGATGGATGAATGTGAAATTCTCCAGATTTTTCGAATCATCCGCAGATTTCTCAGAATTCTTTGCTGTTTGCGTATTTTGCATCGTCGTTGTCAATTCCGCCTGTTAATTTCTTTGTGTTTAAAAAGAATGATACTTCTCTTTGTCCGATGTCTTGTGCGTTACCAGTATTACAGGCGGATAGGAATTACGTTTTTGCTCCTCCTGCATTTCCTCAATGCATCTCAATAAATCTTATAAAACGAGCGGATATCACTCATTCAATGACACAATCCATGAAACAATCTACGACAGCAGCAACATCCGCAAAAACACTTGACATCTCAAAGAAAATAATCCTCATCACCGGAGCGACATCTGGCATCGGCAAAGAGACAGCGCGAGAGCTTGCGCTCGACGGCGCGCGCATCATCCTGCTCGGCCGAAACAAGGCAAAGACGCTCGCGACGAAGAAAGAGCTTTTTGCAGAATCGGGAAACAAAAAGATAGATATTCTCATCGCAGACATCTCGTCGCTCGCCGACGTGAGACGAGCCGCCGCTGAATTCAACAAGAACAAGAGATATCCGCGGCTCGACATTCTCATCAACAACGCAGGTCTTGTCATGGGACCGAAACGCGAAGTTTCAAAAGATGGCTTTGAGATGACATTCGCGTCAAATCATCTCGGGCATTTCCTTCTTACTGCACTCCTCTTCAATAAACTCAAGAAAAGCGACGCTGCACGAATCATCAATGTCTCGTCGAAAGCGCACACAACGGGAAAGTTCGATGTTGCAAATACGCAGCTTTCGACTGGCTACAGTTCGCTCAAAGCGTATGGAAATTCAAAGCTTGACAATATTCTCTTCACGCAAGAACTCGCGCGACGGCTTGCAAACCGCAAAGACAAAAGCGCAATGAATAACAACATAACAACGAATTGCTTGCATCCCGGCGTCATCTCGACGGCATTCGGGCAGAACGCCGGTTTCTTGATAAAATCAGTCGTCTCATTGCTGCGACCATTCATGATCACGCCGGCGGACGGCGCAAAGACAACATTGCATCTCGCGCGCAGCGACGAAGGTGCGCAAGTCAGCGGTCTCTATTTCGAAGAAGAGAAGCAAAAAGCGACAAAGCACGGCGATCTTACCGTCGAGAACGGCAAAGCGCTCTGGATTTTGAGCGAAAAATTGGCTGGCGTCAAATTTCTCTGATTGTTTTTTTATACTTTATTTTAGCATTTTTATTTTTAATCTTTCTTCGCTTCTTGCGAGAACTCTTTCGACCAATACTTGTCCCATGCTTCTTGGCGCGCCAGGTATAGTTTAAACGCATTCACGTGGTTAGTGAAAAGCGATCCGAATCTGCCTCGCAGCAGATCAAAAACATCCTCACCGTAAGCATGTGCATCAAGAATAGATGTGACTCTTAGATTATAGGCTGCTTTGAAGTACAGTCCATATTTTTCTGAGAGAGCTTCAAAGTATGACGGCGGCTTGAATAACAACGCATCAACGGTAAGTATAAGAAAGTCTTTCATGAAAGCTCCCGTGAAGTCATTCGCTCGAAGAGTAAATGCGTGTTCATTATCGCTATACACTTTGAGCAATTCAACGTGCGCAGTGATAAGCTTCTTCCTGAATTCTGCGCGCACTTCTGGAAGACAAAATTCCAGTGGAAGTCTTCGGTAATCCATTCTTCATTTTTGCTTGCACGAGCTTTATATCTCTTTGGCTTTTATGTTCAGACATCCTGCAAACTATCGTGCAGACAATGAACAGCAATCTGCCCAGGCAAAGATCATAACAAACAACAAACCAGAAACAGCAAACCATAAAAACCCCAACCGTCGTGAAAACACTATGACCAACGACATTAAAACAAACGCTCCCTACCATCCACCACAACATATTCTTGACAACTATGCAAAAGTCCTCGTGCGATACGCGCTCAACTCGGGCAAAGGCGTCAAGCCGAAAGAAATCGTCCTTCTCAACGTGAACGAATCGGCGAAACCACTCCTCATCGCACTCTACAAAGAAGTCCTTGACGCCGGCGCATATCCGATGATGATGTACGCGCCCGACGGAATGGGACGTCTCATCTACGAGCATGGCGAGGATGCGCAGATAAATTATTTCCCGAAAGATTTCTACAAAGGTCTCGTAAAACAGATAGATCATCAGATCGCAGTCCGTGCTGAAGTCGACAAGAAAGAGCTCATCGGCATCGACGCGAAGAAAATCATGGCGCGCCAAGTCGCATTCAAACCATATTTTGTCTGGCGAAACCGCAAAGAAGACGAAGGCAAGTTCACGTGGACGCTCGGCAGTTATGCAACAGAATCCGTCGCAGCAGAAGCGAAGATGACTGTCCAAGAATATTGGGATGAAATCATCAAAGCCTGTTATCTCGACGAAAAAGATCCCGTCGCAAAATGGAAAGAACTCCAGGCGATGCAGGATGACATCAAGAAGAAGCTTGATGCATTGCCGATTGAGTGGCTCAACGTCAAATCAGCGCGGACTGATCTCAACGTGCAGATCGGAGCGAACCGCACATGGATGGGTGGCTCTGGACGAAACATTCCGTCTTTCGAATTCTTCATCTCGCCGGATTGGCGCGGAACGAAGGGTCACATCCAATTCACCGAACCGCTCTACGTCTACGGAAATCTTGTCAAAGACGCGTACCTCCGATTCGAGAACGGGCTCGTCGTCGAATGCCGCGCTGCCGAAGGCGAGAAAGTCCTCAAAGAGATGATCAAGCAAAAGAATGCCGACAAGATCGGCGAATTCTCGCTCACCGATTCGCGCATGTCACGCATCACAAAGTTCATGGCAGATACGCTCTATGACGAGAACGTCGGCGGAAAGAACGGAAATACGCACATCGCCGTCGGAAACGCATACACTGACTCATATGGTGGAAACATTGCCGCTGTGACAAAGCAGCAATGGAAAGACTGGGGCTATAATTCGTCAGCCGTGCATACGGACATCGTGAGCACAGAAAACAGAACCGTGACTGCGACGCTCAAGGATGGCAGCAAGAAAATAATTTACAAAGACGGGATGTTTACTGTATGATTTTTTATTTTCTAACTTTATTTTTTCAATTGTTAAAAAGACAATTTATTTCTTCGTCTCTCCTTTCTCTCGCCGTATCTTATTCGTCGTCGCAGCAGCGATCCGCTCTGCGACTTTGAGCGAACGTCCTTGTTTAAGCTCGCTCTATTTGATATGCTGATACTGTCGTTGTCGTTTCGGGCTCTTGACTCCTTTGAGCGGCATAGTTCCTCCAATATCTCACGCTAAACTCACAGTAAGATACAAAGAATAAATGCGCAGATTTTATTTAA
>CAZGJY010000093.1:0-4596 GCA_964525725.1 uncultured Methanosarcinales archaeon
TCAAGCTTTAGTTATTTGAAAAACAAAGATATGAAATTCATTATAATTTGATTTCTACGAATTAAATCAGCTCATTCTCATCATGCACTTACAATCCTAACAACAGTTTCAATCCAAGAACAAGTCCGATGACACAAAAAATAATCTTGATGAATTTATTTCCTTTGTACGCAGCATAGCGGGAACCAACATAACCGCCGATTACAGAACCGATTACGCCTGCGATCATGAACGGAATGTTATAGTACCCTTTGGATATCAAAAGTACGGCGCTCAACAAAACCCACGGAAACGCAATTGCGTAATAATATCCCAACGCTTCTTTAAGGACAAATCCTCGAGTATAGATCGCGACGGCAGAAAAGAAAATACCGTTACCTGACCCAAAAATACTTTCATAAAATCCCATCACAAGCGCAAAAGGATAGGCGAGCATTCTACGCACAGAATGAGCCACAGTCGTTCGCACAGTGCCAAACTCTTTCTTGAAAAAAGTATAGATGACGAGCAAGATGATTATAGATCCAACGATAATCTCAAGCGTTCTCTGCGGCAATGACAGAATGAACAGAACGCCAAAAATGACGCCAATGAGTCCGATGAGTGCGAACCCGATCATGAACTTCCAATCTATTTTTGCGCCGCGCAAATAATTTCTCGCGGCAGGCAACACCCAGAAAGTGCTATTCACTTGCTGTATCGCAGTCGATAGAGGAAAAGAGAATCCAAGACTTAACCATATCGGGACAGAAATGATCGATGAACCACCGCCTGCCATCGAACTAAGGATAGTAGAAATTAGTGAAACAAAAAATATGGTGAGAACGAGAATGAATTCCTGCATACTATGTGTTTCCAACGACGATTTATATTTATTTCCATAAGACAAAAACACAACATACGCTCCAAAACTATTTAAACAAACATCCGTTCTTTTTTCATATGGATCTGACTAAATTCGGCGCAGAAGCGTCCGACGATAATGGCGACGGAAAAGAGGAAGTGCAGACATCCGCTCTCTGGGTCGAAAAATACCGGCCTGTAAGTTTCAAAGAAGTCGTCGGCCAAGAAAAGATTGTCGATCGCGTCAAATCGTTCGTCCAGCAAAAAAATATCCCACATCTCCTCTTCAGCGGACCAGCCGGCGTCGGTAAAACAACGTTGGCATTAGTCATCGCCCATGAACTCTACGGCGAGAACTTTCGACAATCATTCTTAGAGCTCAACGCGTCAGACGAGCGCGGAATCGATGTCATCCGGACGAAAGTCAAAGATTTCGCGAGAACGAAAGCGATCGAATCTGTCCCATTCAAGATCATCTATCTCGACGAGTGCGACGCACTCACAAAAGAAGCGCAGCAAGCATTGCGACGAACGATGGAAAATTACGCTGCAACGACACGATTCATCCTCAGCTGCAATTACTCCGCGAAAATAATCGACCCGATCCAGAGCAGATGCACGGTCTTCCGATTCCAGCCGCTCTCCAAAGAAGAAGTCTTCAAGATAATGGAGAAGATCGCGAAAGAAGAAAGACTCACACTCACAAAAGACGGCAAAGAAGCGATCTACGAAGTCACGCAAGGCGATTGCCGACGAACAGAAAATTTGCTGCAAAGCTGCTCCGCGATGAGCAAGAAAATCGACGAGGAACTCGTCTATTCACTTTCATCCACAGCAAAACCAAAAGAAGTAAAGCAGTTCCTCGAACTTGCGCTCAAAGGAAATTTCCTAGAAGCACGGCGAATCCTCCTCGATACAATGCTCAAGCACGGACTGAGCGGCACAGATATCATCAAGCAGATTCAGAAAGAGATCTGGGGTCTTGAAATCGACGACAAATTCAAAGTGAAGCTCATCGACCGTTGCGGCGAGATTGAGTTTCGCATGACTGAAGGCAGCGACGAATTCGTCCAGCTCGAAGCATTCTTGGCGTATTTCACATTGTTCAATAAATAATCGCCGACGTATCGACAAATGATCACAGAAAGAAAAGTCAAGCACGTCCAAAAAATTAAAACAATCATCTTCGATCTCGGAGGCGTTGTCAGAAATACTGATTGGGATTCTATTTACGCAGATGTCGCAAAACGCATTGGCGTTGAGAAAAACAAGATTGCTGACTACGACAAGAAAAATATCCGTGCAATGATGCACGGAGAGATCGGATTCGATCATTTTGTGGCGGCAATGAATATTGAGCTTGACGCTAAATCTGCAAGAAGAATATGGGTCGAAGAAGCAGTCAAACATACGGTTATAGATAAAAAAGTTATTACACTCATCGATAACTTGAGAAAGAATTATTGCGTCGTCATCTTATCGAATCTGACAGAGTCGCGCACGCTCACAGATATGCACATCCACCTATACGATCACTTTGACAAAGTGTTTCTCTCGTATAAAGAAAAGTTGTGCAAGCCGGACGAACGATTTTTCAGACTCGCACTTTTAACTACAAAAACGGCGCCACAAGGAGCGATCTTTGTCGACGACGATATACGAAATACTGACGCAGCAAAAAAGCTGGGCATCAACGTAATAGCTTATGCCGATATAGAACAGCTCACAGATGAATTAAAGAAATTGCGCGTACAACTTTGATGCTCTCTTTGGACATTTACTTCATTTTATAGATTCTTCGCGTGCTTTGAATTCACTTGAGTTGATGAGCGTCTCAATAAATTTCGAAGCACCATTCTGTTGCACATAGAATTCCCAAGCTTGCGTGCTCAAGTTATCTAATTTTTGGCCAAGAAGTACTGCATACGCGCGACCAACAAGAACATCATCTGAAACTTTTGAACGTGAAGGAGATACAGACGATTGATATGCAGAATCCATTAAAAAGTCATCAAAGAATGAAACTGCTCCATCTGTTTTCGACGAATCAAAAATGGCTTGCGAGAAGAGTACGCAGGAACCATTTGTAGCTCCGTCTTGCGTCGCAAGAGAATACCATGCGCTTGCGCGCTGGGACGTTGTCGGAACAAGTATTGCCGTCGCATTTCCCGTCGTCTGATCGATTGTGATATTTGTTACACAGACACGAAGATTTCCAAAAGATATGACTTCGTCGGCTGAAACAGTTTTTACATTTTCGCCGCCGCCTACTTTAACAGACAAAGTCACGGAATTCTCCTGACTGTTCGCACTCGTCATCGCTACAACGGCGCTTGTATTGTCTACGACAACTGCCGTTTCTTGATTGAGAGTGAGCGGGAATGTGGGAATCGCTGCAAGCGATGCGACTCCGCCAGATGCAGCAGACGATGCAGAATCTGTTGTTTTTACAGGCGATTGTGAAGAAGAACAACTAGAGAGCAGCGAGCCGATTACCACGATGAGAAAAATGCATGCAATGCTACTGAAAAAAGAAAAAGAAAAATGAAAAAAAATCGCAGTTGATTTCATCGTCGAAATCGATTTAGTCGCTCTAGTTGCCATTCGATATAGAGACATCTTTGATCAAGATTGATGTCGAGACCTGTTGCATATATCTATATTCAAGTTGCACATTGACTGGTGTCTGGTAATCAGTTGTTGTGCTGCCGACGTTGAATGTGCATTGCAACTGTCGAGGCGCGCCGTCGAACAATGTGATATAGCCGCTCGAACCACCATTGCCGTTTTGCCAGCCAGTACAATCTGCTGATATCAAGCTGTTGTCGATTGGAAGAACATTGACATACACGACATATTTGTTGAAGTTTGTCTGTGAGTCATCGCAATCTGTGTCTTTCTTGAAGAAGAGTTCTGTCGCATCCGTGCTCGTCTTGCCGACTTCGAACTGCACTTGCACTTTGCCTGCACCGAGAGGGATCTGATTCACAGTTGTGACTTGGATCGGGCCTGCTGAGTTTGCGACCGTTTTCGGATCGGAGATTTTGCAGACATCATTCGTCTTGGAAGGATCGTCGATGCCGCTCTCCTTGACGCAAAGCTGCGATGTTGCGCTTGTCATGTAATTGTAACATGCCGTTGCGATTATTTTGTTGGAGGCAATATTACCTGTGACTGATTGTTGGTATGTGAGCGGACCAAATGTGACGAGCTGTTCGTTTCCAGGAACAACCGTGCCACTGCTTGTTTTTTTCGCTCCTTTGATTGCCGGAAGCTGCTGCTTGAATTCCGCGCTTGAGACGCCGAATTCTGCTGGCGATATGCCTTCAATCTGGACATAACCGTCATTTGTATTGATATCGGATTCGCCAACATTATTGAGTTGGAGCGTGATTTGGAATGAGCCTTGCTTATTGTCGAAGATTTGCGTAGGCGGCGCACCAGGGATGAATGAGAAGTCCAGCGCTTTGGAGCCGCCGATGAACGGGCTATTCAAACCGTTTTGTGTCGACGAAGAACACGCTGTCAATGCAATGAGTGCGAGCACTAATAAGACTAGAATTGAACGTGAGTATCTCATAAACCGATTTACCGCGCTTTTCTTTTATAAATATATCGGCAACCATAGACGAGAAAGAATGCACAGGAACCACTTTAGAAATTAGTGCAATTGCCTTGGCAAGATTTTAGGAGAGCGTCTGATTCAGTGCAGACCTTGAAGGTATGCGCTGCAGCGTGAATCTGTGCGATTCA
>CAZGJY010000094.1:0-4578 GCA_964525725.1 uncultured Methanosarcinales archaeon
CAGTCACGTTGATATTATTATGCGTCAGTTGCCCGTCCTTTCGATAATCTGCGCCATATCCAACATCCATATGATACACAAAACCACGTGACGAGAGTTGTTCAATATGTGAGATGACTTTGCCATAACCGACGAGACCAAGCCCAACTGTTCGGATGTATGTTGGAAGTACTCTTTCTCCACTTGCACTTTTTGGACCGCAATATCTTTCTTTGCCATTGCAATCCCAGTATATAGTTGCAATTTCATTCTTCGGACCAAGATGATGGATGGGATGTCCGCTGAAAGCAAAAAGCGCATTGTAACCTAGACTGTTGGGCGCAAGGAATTCAACTGAGATTCCCAATCCATGAGGTTTATCTGGTGTTGGCAGACTCAACAAAAAAGAAGAAAGCTCAGCCGTATTCACAGATAATATTTTATCAAGCACTTCGCCATGCACATATTGATTGCCATTAGCAGATGCAAGTCTGCGCATCAGTGACGGGTTTATGCCATACATCTCACTCCACGCATTAATCTGACGTGTTGAAACGGGAGGTCGGTTTGTCATTGAAAATGGTATTTCTCGTGCATTTAATAATATATCGTGGGCTAAAATAGAAAAACATTAGATAAAATTCAAGCAAACACCTACATCAAATCAATTGGAACGAAGAAGCTGAAAGTAAGTGCGATACGCATTCTCTCGCCAACCACGAGAGACAAGCTTCTCGAAAATAGCACTCAATTTAGGATCAGTCAACTTTTTCTGCGTATACGGGATGAAATCTTCGACTGAAAATCCTTTTTTGAGATATTCAATCGCTTGTACGCCCGCATCGAGTTTGTCTAGTTGAAAGACGAGTCTTGACTCAGGCGTGTCCTGAACTTCATACGTCATCCACATATCGAATATTCTTCTCCCCTCAGAAGAAAGTGTGAACGGAAGAAGTGCAGCACGCTCAATCTGATGTTTGTCATCCGCGCTAATTTTGTCGTGTGGTGTATAGTCTGGTGCAATGAGTTCTGGAAAATCATGAACTGTCGCAATATCTATGGCAAGTTGCCGATCATAACGAAGGCTGCCGTTGTTTGCATTCGCACTATCAATGTAGAGTCCAGTTGCAGCGCGAACTTTGAGCGTATGAGATTGTACACTCTCAGCTTGTTGCCAAGGAATGCCACGACGTAGCCAGCCAGAACGATATTTGAGACGAAGACCGTAGAGAAATTCTTTTTCCAATGGAGTGAAGAGGCTTGGCATGTTCTTGTCACACCTCTTTTGATTGGAAAAAATAATTTTATTGAAAAAATAATATGGGACCGGAGGGATTTGAACCCTCAATACCACGAGCTTCAGTCGTGTGCTTTTCCAGGTTAAGCTACAGTCCCAAAAGTGTATACACGACGGACTTTTAGGCGGTTTATAAATATTTGGGAAACAAAGATTTATCAAACAGTCTGCAAATGAAACAGCATGCTTCCAGAATATATCTGCATCGCATCCGACGAGAAAATCTATCGCGTCAGCGTGCAGAAATTGAGCGATTCGTTCATCATGCAAGAAGTCACTGATTTCCATATGATGACTTGGGCTCATAATATGGTCGGAAAAGAATATCTGATCACGTCATTTGTGATTCAAGGCAAAGAAAAAGTTGCAGCAAACAAAGTATTCGCGACAAAACCAATGGTCGGCGCACAGATAAAATTCTCAGTTGAATCAGCCACATTCCTCACAGAGCCAATCATCGTTATCTATCAACGAAAAGAATAATTTAAAGATTCTCAATTGCCATAGATAAAAAAAATAATTAATGAATAAATGAGAAAAAATTAGATAAGATCTTCGTCGACAGCGAAATCTACATCTTCGTTCTTTGCCGGCTTCTCAGCTTTCTTCGCTGCGCCTTTTGCTGCTGCGCCTGCGCCACCAGCACTGCTGACAACTTCTAGCTTGCCGAATTTTCCGGCGGAGAGCTGGATCTTGCCTTGGTATTCGCCGGCCCAGCCTTTGATAATCTTGATTGTGTCGCCAGTCTTCACTTTTGCGATATCGTCGTTCCAGAGCGTTATGACGACAGAGCCTGTATCATCGACGCCAGTTGCGTTCGCGACGCGCAGCGATCCGCCACGCACTTCGCGTGGTTCATCGACTGATTCGATTGTGAGTGTAATTTCATCGACTGCTGCTTTTGGTTTGATCTGATTCACTTTCATGTTGAGTTCCCCCGTTGGGTAAGGAGTAGCAAAAAAGAATATTATATAAATGTTATCTCTTGAAGGGGATATATGAGGCCAATCAGTAGTCAACTCCTTTTCGCAGCAGTCCTCGTCTTCATTTACCTCATATTCGGGACTTGGTTCTTCTCATGGCAAGAGCATTGGCGGACATTCGATGCATTCTACTTCAGCGCGATGACGCTTACGACCGTTGGTTACGGTGATTTCACGCCGCACACGGATATTTCTAAACTCGTCACGGTATTCTACGCGTTCTCAGGGATCAGCATCATTTTCTATTCGCTCTCGCTCTTCGCTCGCGAATATTTCGATAATCAAGAGCGCAGATTTGAGAAAATAACGAACATTCCGCGGCGCATTATGCAGCACACTCGATTCCGCCGCATGCAGACGCTCCAAGAGATTGTCGAACGCTCACCCCTCACACTCAAAACGAAAGCGCCCAAAGAGCCGAAAAAAGAGCCAAGCCCAGTCACAGTCCTGATTGAAGAATTCGAGAGCGAGCAGCAGAACAAAGGCAAATAAACTATTGGAAACAAGAAAGAATGCAATTGCCTTGGCAAAATTTCAGGAGAGCATCCGATTCGCAAGTTGACAATGTCAACTGCGCACCGTGAGCTTCGCTCACGTTTGTATGCAGGGTGCTCGACGACGGATCTGCGAAGCAGAGTGGACATGTCCACGCTGCGTAGAGAAGCAAACTTCTCTCCGGATGAGCAGAGAATTGCCGCAATTGCATTTTGAAATTGGTTGTAAAAATAAATTATTTTGAGTTTGCGTAAATTCTGCCGAACTTTTTTAAACGAATCAAACAAACCAATCAGACGCATGGCAGCAATTCTTGGCAGAGAGAAAGAGCTCGCGCTAATCCGCAGTTTCATCACTGATTTCTCCAAGCAAAAAAAGAAAGCACTCTTCCTCTACGGACCGTGCGGCAGCGGAAAGACATCGGCAGTCGTCTCGATCGTCAACGAGCTTGAGTTTGAGTTGCTTGAGATTAATGCGTCAGATTCACGAAACAAAGATCATATCCTCTCAATCGTCCAGCCTGCGATAAAACAGAAAAGCTTTTTCCACAAAGGGAAAGTCATTCTCCTTGACGAGATTGATGGAATCTCTGGCAACGCAGACCGCGGCGGCGTCTCTGAGCTTGCGAAAATAATCGATGAGACGATCGTCCCGTTGATTTTCACGGCGAATGATATCTCCCTCGACAATCTCAAACCGATCGTCAAAAAAGCGACGCTGCTCTGCATGGATCGCCTCGATGAAGAGACAATCACAAAGATCATCGAGCTGCATGCGAAAGAGAGAAAAATCACAATCCAGACTGACGCAGCACAAGCGCTCGCGCGCTTCTGTGACGGCGACGCGCGCGCTGCGATAAACGATCTCTTGCTTCTCGCAACAAATCAACCGATCAAGAAAGATGCAGTCTTGCTCCTCTCGCAGCGCAGACGCACGCAGACAATGGAACAAGCGCTCACGACAATATTCAAGACAACGGATGCACTCACGGCGCGCAATGCATTCGAGCTTGTTGATGAAGATATCGATGAACAATTCCTCTGGCTCGATTATAACATTCCGTTCGAATATACGAATCCGGAAGATCTCGCACGCGCATATGCTGCGCTCGCAAAAGCGGACGTTTTCCGACGACGGATCAAACGTCACCAAGAATGGTCGTTGCTTCCGTATGTTATTTCTTTGATGACAGCAGGCGTTTCGATGGCGAAAGAGAAACCGTACGCTAAAAAAGTTGAATACAAACGAACGTCACGCTTGCTCAAAATATGGCAAGTCAATATGTCGAATGCCAAACGCAAGATTATCGCTGAGAAGCTCGCTGAACATATCCATTGCTCGGCGAAGAAAGCATTCTCACAAATAGACGATATACGGATGCTTGCGCAGCGCGACTCCAAATTCCTCGACGCATTCGCGATCCAGCTCGCGCTTGATGACGAGCAGAAAGAATGGCTCGCAGCAAAGTGAATCACTGCACGCGTCGCCGATAAATGTTCTATCTTGATTCAGCGCTTCAAAGACTGCTCCGGTTTTTGGAGATTTTAATTCTCTAATTGAGAAAGCACCGGAGATAAAACCGTTTTGTACATAACGAAACTTAATGCTGCTCAATAATAATTTTTCGTTCTTGGACTAATCGTCGTAATGTTTCCATTCCCGGCGCGCCTATACCCAGAGACATATATTCAAAGATGATATTGTTAACGAAAATCAAATTGCCGCCAAGCTCTGTTGCAATCATAAAAATGTTAATAGTAGTCATAATGGCTCGAATATGTTTATCGCCCGAATAAAATTCAACAGTAAAACTATGTTCAGAAT
>CAZGJY010000095.1:0-4566 GCA_964525725.1 uncultured Methanosarcinales archaeon
AGATAGAACGAATATGGGACTGGCGGAGTCGAGCCAAACGCAGTCGTTGTGACGTTCGCCGAGATTGTCGTCGGCGTATTGTTCAACGGAATCTTAGATAGTGCGGTGACGCCTGGTGTTGTCGCGTACACAATGCTGCTGACTGGCAGCGTTCCTGTTACGCAAGTCATCGAGCTGTTGTCATTAGGAAATCCTGATAACCTGTATGCGTCGAGTGTCACATTGAATTTGGCATTTCCTGTATTATTAACTGTGATGTTCTTGTCAGTCGTTCCCGAATCTTGCGAATGCGCAAATGCACCGAATGCGATTGTTTGTAGCGGTACAGCGATGCTCTTGAAAACGTCGACACTGTTTGTTGTCTGGTTCGTGCTTGTACGCAAGAATGTATCTACGACGGAAACGTTGCAAGTCCAGTTTCCTGATTGCGTGTGGTGATGGACTTTGAAAGAGCAATTGTATGAGCTGGTATTACCTGCGCTTCCGAATATGCTGCAGCTACTGTTAGTATAATGTAAGCCTGCGAAATCTGCAGCGCTGTAGTTCGAGCTTGGTCCATAGATAGTTCCGTTGACACTTGTCATGTCTGCGAATCCATCGCCGTCAGTGACTGTGCCTGTGCAGTTGAATATACGTGAGTCGTTTGCCCAGACTTGTAGTGTACCTCCGTCGCTATCTGTGAGACTGATAGTAGCAACGGATGGGTCGTAATCGACTGTTACGTTCGTCGGAATTTCAATTGCATGGACAATTGAGAAGAATGCAACAAAAATAAAGATTGCAATGAATGGAACTATTATTTTTTTCAAAAGCCATCAACCTCGTCCTAACTGATTATCAGTTGTTCACTCAACTTGAGAATGATGTTTAAAAATGTGTCTGATTAGAAAAAATCCAAAAAAAAAGAGAAAGTAAAATTAAAAAATGAAATTAGGATGCACTGACATCCAAAAATCCGTTACACGCACCGCCTTGTCCAGATGCTGGAATGACGATACCGAGATAGAATGAGAACGGTATTGGTGCAACTGCGCCGAATGCAGTTGTTGAGACGTTCGCAGGTATTGTTGTTGGCGTGTCGTTGAGTGCAGTTTTGGATAGAGCACTGACTCCGGGTGTTATTGCAAAGACAACACTACTGACAGGTAACGTTCCTACGACGCAAGACATCGAATTGTTGTCTGCAGGGATTCCTGATGAGCGATATGCATCAAGTGTTACGTTGAATTTAACGTTACCAGTATTATTCACAGTGATGTTTTTGTCAGTTGTTCCTGAATTCTGTGAGTGAGCAAATGCGCCGAATGCAATTGTCTGCAATGGAACTGCAATGCTCTTGAATATGTCAACAGTATTATTTGTTGCGTTTGTGAATACGCGGGCGTACGAGTCGTTAATTGATGCATTACAAGTCCAAAGTCCTGGTTGCGTTTGGTGATGTACAATGAATCCGCAATTGAATGAAGTTGTGTTTGCTGAACCGCCGAAAAGAGTGCATGATGCATTAGTATAATGCAAGCCTGATGCGTCAGAAGCAGTCATGTTCGAGCTTGGTCCATAAATTGTTGCGTTGATATTAGATATATCTGCAAAACCATCTAGGTCGACTGCAGTACCTGTACAGTTGAAGATTCGTGAGTCGTTCGCCCAGACTTGGAGCGTTCCGCCATCACTATCTGTGAGCGAGATTGAACTGATGTATGGATCGTTATCAATTGTAACGTTTGTTGGTATTTCAACTGCGTGAACCGTCCACATACCAAACAGGAGCAGTATGGACAACGCCACCCAAAAGACTTTCATTGCTTTCACCTTTCTCTTTTTTTAAGTACGAGCTGATTCGAGTGCGCATCCAAGCGGTATACCTCGAACCAATCTAATATTTAGTTTAAGCGATTAGTATACTAAAAAGTATACTTTTAGCCTAATTATCCCGTTTTTCTTTTTTTATACTTATAAATGTTTGCACATTTATGCGTTTTTTCATGAGAATTGATTGTTTTTTCGAGGATGTGTTTTTTCATCACTGCTTTTTCTTTGATAATTTTGACAAAATTATCAGAAAGCACGTCAGATAATAAGCTAAACATGCAATGGACGATACAGCAAAGATATTTAAATACCAATTTAAAAGATTGTTGTTGATAAATTGGGCATAAGGGGTCAATTCGTGCGAGCTAATACCTTTCTGAAAGCATTCAATACATTCGCAGTCTCTGCGCAAAGAGCACCGCGAGTCAATAGTGGTACATATGGCTCAACATTCTCCGAACAAATATCTTGGTTTTTCCAGTTCTCAGCGCTTACACTTTTCACTGCACTGTTCATTGGCATCATGCTCATTCCGCAAGTCTCTGCTACAACAACGCCGTCTCTCAGTTTAGATTATAGTTCATCATATCCTCTTCCGGGTCCGGTGAATGTCACAGCGACAATCATCGCAGGTCAGCCATTCAACGGGACGATAGAAATCTTCAATGCGCCGAATTTCTTGAACGTCTTAGCAGTTCATTTCGACGACAGTTCTTTTGTCGTGAATGATGCAACATCAGTCAAGACAACAGTGACCCTGAGCTTATCCGCATCCGACGTTGGTGCATTTACGCTCAATCTCTCCGTTACGAATGATTCCGCGAACAACTCGCCGATCATTACGAGTGCGCCGCTCGCATCATCCTTCTACTACAATGCCGCACCGCAAGTCATCTCGGCGAAAGTAGTTCCTAATGCGACCAACTCGAGCAATCTCCTCGTCCAATTCGAAACAGATATACCAAGCTCCTGCAGATTCGACTTTGTACCAACTACCTATTCGCAAGCAGTATTCTCTTTGTACATTGCGTCGCAGAATAACACAGTACATACTTACTCGCTTTCCAACGCGAAGCAGAAAGAATACACATTCTACGTCGTCTGCCAGTCGCTCGCATCCCAGATTACGATGGTAGATCCATACATCTTCGCATTCAACGTGACGAGGAATCCGCCGACAGTCCTCTCGTATCAGCCGAGCGTAGTAAACGGCGGAACAGGTCTCCAATTGTCATTGCAGACAGATGTGCCCTCCGAGTGCAAATACGATTCTTCAGACAAAACATATGACTATCTCGCGAATTATTTCGACTATGTCTTTAGCACGAATCACCAAGCACTCATTCCTCTCGCCTCCACACCAATCCAGATATACATCCGATGTGCAGACAAAGTCAGCAACGTGATGGATTCATCATTTGTCGTCAATTATGCCACTCCGACAGCACCATCAGGAGTCATCGATATCAGCGACTACATATCTGGGAATTATCTCACCGACGGATTGCACACAATCACTCTCACGACGACACCTCTCTTAGCATCCGCTCCTGGCCTAGATATTTCTTATATCACCGCAGGCGGAATCCGCTCAGTAAAAATCCCGATGATCCTCGCATCGCAGAGCAATCCGAACGGATCGCTCACCGGCGTTGGCGCGACGCAGACGTATACAGGAACGCTCCAGATTTTGCCTGACGAATTCTCTGGCGTCGCATACTTTGATTTTGACGGTGTCGATCTGCTCGGCAATCATGGCAACCAGCTCACCGGCGAAACATCTGTCATCGTCTTGGCGAGCAATCCAAATCCAGTCGCAAGTGTCGACGTGAAACAGCTTGCGAGCGCTGGCTCGACTAACTCGAATGGTTTTGACGAAGAGAATGAAATCTCATGGTCATATACGCCTGATGCATACTTCGACCATTACGAAATACAGAAATATTACTCATCCGATCTCACGACGCCGATCAGCGATCGTGCGACAACGGCGACAGACGTCACCGATTCCGATCTCATCGACGGCAAGACATATGTCTATGCAATAAGCGTCGTGAACCGCGCGCTCAAGAAAAGCACGCCAACACTTTCATCACCGATAACCGTCACGCAGCAAGCTGCAAACAGCAGCGCAGCGACAAATGCGCAAAACTCGCAGAATCCGCAAAGCTCGTCGACAAGCACAGCTGCGCAGTATTCGATGCCGCAATATCTATCCGATAATCTCATCGCGATACAGACCCGTCTTGATAATCTCCTCACAGAGTTGCGTGCAGTGAACAGCACACCACTCTTCTCGCTCATAGGTGCAGGCACGAATAATGCGAACATCATCGGACAAATAGACTCGACAATCAGCGACTCGCGCAAAAAAGTGTACGGCAGCAACCAAGAAGTGAGCGATCAGATCAATGCTCTGCTGCAACAGGAAACGATCGCGAAGCAGCAATTCATCATGGGCGTGCGCATCGTCGACTCACAATCTCAGAAACAATCGTTGAGCAAAGATGATTACTCGCTCATATTCGCCCAATATCTCGCCGCCAAACGATGGGATGGCGATGCGAAAGAATTTGATTCAGTCCTCTCGCAGACCGAAGACTCGATGAGCAAGCTTACGATAACACAGCACACATCCTTGCTCGGCGTCACCTATTACAACGGCGCGCAGGATTTGCGGACATATATTTCCAAAGATATCATTGGACCGGTACCGGCGCAGAGCCAATTGTACGAATACACTTCCGACGAAAC
>CAZGJY010000096.1:0-4512 GCA_964525725.1 uncultured Methanosarcinales archaeon
GCAACCATGCAATTCTGCGTGAAAGGACCTCTGGTTCAATTTTAGAAAGAGTAGATTCGGTGTGTAAATAAACTGACATGCGTTGAGGAGCTATTTGCTTAATTTAAAGTTACCGTCAAAAAGATAGTCGCAACTTAAATCAAAACTATTTAAATTACATATGTCGCCCAGCGATGTGGTCCTCAAGAATTCAAGTATCGAGACGGTCAATCCAAAGCAAAGACCATCTGAATGTGCTGAGCTCAAATTCTTTCACGCATATTATCTCGACAAAGAAGCGCAGATCCGCGCACGTCTCGCAGATTTCAAAAAACCGCGCACAGAGCAATTCCTCTGGGAAGAGCTCATTTATTGTCTCTTCGCGGCGAATTCATCAGGAAAAATGGCGGAGACTGCAGTGCGCCTTCTTGGCCCGATCCATAAAACAGCAACGCTCGAAGAACTGCAAGCAGCTGTCCACAAAAAAGTCCGCTTCTACAACGTGCGCAGCAGATTTTTCTTCGTCAATCGCGAGTTCATCGCGACGAACCACGGAACATTCCTCACATTCGTCGGATCGTTTGACGACGTATATACGCTGCGCAATGTTCTCGCCGACGAATTTCTTGGCATGCAATTCAAAGAAGCGAGCCACTATCTGCGCAACATAGGATTCAGCGGTTTATGCATCATCGACAAACACGTCCTCTTTCTCATGAAAGAGTTCGGCGTCTTGCGATCAACAAAGCCGCCGAAGAATAAAAAAGAATATTTTAGAATCGAGAAAAAGGTGCTCGATTTCGCAAAAAGTCAGAATTATGATGTCGACGTCCTTGATCTTGCATTGTGGTCATATCGTTCCGGGCATATCGGACGTTAGCTAAAAGATTTAGTGAGCGAATTCTTGTCCATCATCATCATCAAAAAAGCCTTCTCTGTGTGCTTCTGCAACGAATCTTGGCGTAGTCCGCTCAAGCACGCAAGCGATGACATCCTCGGGAGCTTTCAGGTAAAACTCATTCGGCGAATAATTAACATTCCCTTGAAACGTTGTCGGCTCAGTAAGCGGCAGTTTCTCGAGCATATAACGAGAAAGTCCGCGGAATCCGACAAAAACATGACCATACGGAACTGTTATTTTTCTTCGTCTATATGCATCGTGAGAGAGATATCCCTCTCGTTGAGCATTTTGCATCGATAAGCCATACCTGGAAAAGAAATCAGTTTCGTGATCGCCTACCCATCTCATGAAGATATTTTCTGCGATATTATGGATATCGAGTCCGTGAAGTCCCGCGCTATCAAGTTCTGTCAACTGGGAAAAAACCCTCGATTCCAGAGGCAGGACAAATGTTCTGACCTTACTGACTGGAGGTATTCTTGTTTTGTTCATGAGAAACAGAGAGTTTTTGTTTTCTCTTTATAACTTTGTCACATACTGCTATTGGTTGGCTCAATACTGAGCAATCATTACAATCTCGGCACATCGTCCAGAGAGTCATAGACTTTTCCAGCCGAAATACCACTATAGACTTCTTTTGAGATTGATTTGAATGTTGGATCTTTCATGGGCTTCATGCCGAAGAAATCAGTCTGCGGTCGTAGCGGTGGCAACTCTCGTCTGACTTTTTTCAGAACGCTCGGCGTGCGCTCATACGACAATCCGCTTTTTGATTCTACTTCGCAGAGCGCGATATTGAGAAGTGAATCGATAGTGGGTATGCAAAGCCCGGGACCCGAGAGGTATGAATCTTTTGCAACAGTATACCTGAGGGCGATACCATTCCCGTTCTGAAAATATGTCGTCGGAGTAATACTTCGGGCTGCATCTGCACTTGAGACTGAGACAACATATTTGTGATTTGCAACCCACCAGTCGATGCCACATTCAAATTTCTTTGCGGGGCGGAAATTTTTATCAAGAACAATAACATCAACGTCTTTATGTTCCGACAACGCTTTCTCCGTATGATTATCATAACATTCTCGAGCAAGACCGCCGACGAGCACACCGCAAAGATTTCGTTCCATCAGATATTTATGAGCAACTAAAATACCTTCAACACCACAGATTGCTTCGGGAAAACGTGCATGACGCTCTCGCTGTTTGAAACTCAACTCATGCCGCAATGTCTGCGTATGTCTGTGTGACAGCCGTTGCTCATGTGAGAGAGATTGACGTAATTCACAATGGAATCCGAAACCGAGCGACATACGTCTGAGAATAAGCATGGTCTTTTAAACTTTATCATTTGTCGTCTCCAAAGAATGACACTTACAGGCGTGATCGATTAATGGCTGAATCTGATACTGTCACCAACAATGCGACTTGTTCGCACAATAATTTCTATCTGATAATCACTACTTTTAAAAATAGCAAATCTAAAAATCAGAATAGTGATACTATGTTCGGAAAACCAAGCAATGAAGGCGTAAAAATAAACTGCAGAAAATGCGGTCAACCTTCGGATTCAACAAAATTCGTCCTTGATCCCGTCTATAAGATGATGGTCTGCCCAAAATGTGCACAAGAACGCAAGACATCTGCGTCGCTTGGCAGACGCAACGCATCAAGCGCATCAACAGTCTCAGCTTCAAACCCGATGGTTTCAGCGACACCGCCGCAATCTTCACCAAATTCAGTCAATCGACGCGCTCCAGCAACGCAGCTCGGCGCAGCATCGCACAATCGCGCAGCGATGGAAGCACGCATCTCACCATCAACACAAAAACCCAAAGAGCAAGAACCGCCAAAACCTGCAGGTTGGGACGAAGACGACATCGAGCTCGAGCGCCTCGCAAAACATAAATCGAACGAGAACGCGCCGAAAGTCGAGCGCATTTCCGACGACAAGCTCAAGATGACATGCGCGAAGTGCAAATACCGCTTCACGTATAACATCGACACGCAGACACCGACAAGCTGTCCGTACTGCGGCAGAGAAATAGATAAACCAAGATCCTACTAAAAAAACATCAATTCAACGCGCAACAGCAATGTCACCTTGACATTTAGTCTCGGAATTCCCTGAGCTAATTTGTAATCAGATTTTTCGCCAATTTATGCAGGCGAAAAATCGAGAGTTTTGTCACCAGACAAAGAATTGTCGTGACATTGCGCAAATAAAAGCAGGTAAACAAAAATGGTACTTAAATCACATATTTGCGAAAAATGCGGAAAGCAGATGCAGAAAGCCGGCTCATTGATCATGAGCAATTCAAAGTTTGAAGTCTGGAAATGCCCTGGCTGCAACACCGAGAAGAAAATCTGCGTCGGCGTCCTTTAATTTTATTATTTATCATTTCTCAGAAGTTTGAAAATTATTCATCAAACCGTAGTCGCATCAGTAGGCGGCAATGATGCCGGAGCAGCAGCAGATGCGGCCGCAACGACCGGGGCGCTTTCGTTTTTCTCTCTCCCGTTGTATCGCAACGTCGCAGCAAGATCTTGCACGGAAACACCGCCGACGCCTCGCGCCGTTTGAGCGAACAGACCGCGGATGAGATGATCGACATCAGTATCTTGGAATACCATTGTTTCCTTCCGTAGCAAAGTGACTGGTTCATCGCGCGCTTGCCGCGAGAAGACAAGTTGACGTTTTGTATTGGCATACAATCCGTAGAGATAACCTATTTGTGAGCCGATGAAATGCGTCGTATTTTTCACGACTTTTCTGTCAGTATCGCGGATCATCGGAAAATGATCTCTGCGGCCTTGGTAAATCTCCTCAATGTTTGGATTCGAATCATGCTGTGGCGCCTTCAAACTTTTCAGCGAACTCTCGATAAGAGCTTGGCCGCCGTCTTGCAATACTGTCGGCTTGAGATCATATTGCTTCACATATTGGAGCACGCTCGCAAGGAGTGGAACAGCGGATCCTTTTGCCATTGTGACAAATGCACGATCAGCATTCACAATAGGACGGCAAAATGTGAATGAGTTGAACGGATCGATAACAACATACGGCGAGACATCTGTCTGCGATAATTGCAGTGTCGCCTCCACATTTTCAGAGCTTCCGATGCGGCACTCGCTCGCTATGCCCTGATGTTCCCGTGTCCACAAGTATCCGTCACTGCAAAATCCATTGCCGTGAGCATGTTGGCGGACGAATGCGCTCACCGTTCCCATGAATTTGCTTGTCGTCGAGAAATTAAACTTCTCGTGGTTCCACATTTCATCAGGTGAAAGGACTTGCGAAGCATATGAACCAATATAGAGCAGAAAATCGTCCCACTCCATTTGTATTGGAGCATCGCCTGATTGTTTCTTCACAGTCCAGTGAGCTGATCCAAAACTATCTGTGAGCCAATTGATTTTCTCAGGATACTTCTGTACCAACTCTCGCCGCATTAGTCGATAAATGCCATCTTCATGGAGCCCTGCAATTCTGCCCATAAGCCTCTCTTTTGTTATAACGCCTGAGATGTAATTTAGATTTCTTGCAGCCTTCGCTGCGAGAACACGTTGCTCGATACCGGACTCACGAAGAAGAGCAAGACCATCTGGATGTATGACATAATCGGTGCGCA
>CAZGJY010000097.1:0-4503 GCA_964525725.1 uncultured Methanosarcinales archaeon
CGTGGGAGTCAGTTTTGATGGCACTGGTTACGGAGACGATGCAACCATCTGGGGAAACCGCAACAAACAAAAGTATTCCATCGTCCTCTGACAATCCTCAGCTTCAATTGACAGATTCTGCAGAAATCTCCTCTTCGAGAAAAGATGACTCTACGGCGAGAGAGAAGCCGAAATTATGGTGGTTATCTTGGCTCCTGCCCGGAAAAAAGCAGCCAATAATAGATGCACAGTCGACTGATGTTACAGCGCAAACGGCTGCCACCCTTGACACTAATGCTGAATTGAGTAATAATGATAATACTGTTAGTAGCCAGAATTCTTCGCAAAAGAGTCTCAGTTCGCCACTTGCAGTTGAAGAAAGAGTCAACGAGAGTAGTTCAACAGCAAAAATTCTTTCAAAGAGATCGAAAGGAAAGCGTGCAAAAGAGTCAAACAATCAAGAGACGCACATCGCGCGCGCATATACCGAAATCGATGGAATAAAAGCAAAAATAGATGCTGAAATGAGGGAAAGGCAATCAATTGTCGATGCACATCATGAGCAAGTCAAGGTCAAAGAAAGTGAGCTTGAGAAATGGCATGCTGATTTGCTTGTCAGGGAGAAAGAAATAGTAAAGAATGAGAAAGAATATGAGCGGATAAAGAAATTAGAACAACAATTAGAAGATAAAGAGATCACGCTCAAATACAAAGAAGACGAAATTGAAGATCTTAAGAATCAGCTCGCGCATAAAGAGCTTGAATTGACACAACAAGAAGCATCATTGAAGGCACTCAGCATTAAGCTTGATACATTGCAAGCGCAAAAACAAAGAATCGTGTCGGATGCGGAGCACACAGTTTCAGATGATTATCATAAACTGGCAAAGCGCAACAGCATTAGTGATAAACAAAAACGAGTGGAACCGCGAACGGTTCTTTCTAAGGCGCTCAGTACAATAGACACTGCGTCGAAACGTGATGTGCGTAATCTCTTGCTCAGAGCATACGATCAACTTGCCGCAGGAGACATGGCTGCTTTACAAATGACCTACAACAAAATTCGTGAGTCGTATGCTGCAATGATTGTTAAAACCGGTCAGGATGAACAGCTCTATCAAGACATTATAGATTTATACAGTGACATAAAACTCGCCGTTGTTCAAAGATCATAATTTTTTGAGAGTAGAGTATTTCAAGTGATATCTCTAAGCATTCATTATTTTCAACATTAATTCGCATCTATTTATTTTCTAAGATTTAACAGGTATTCTAATATCCATTTTGAATCCAACGTATGCACAAAGAAAAAAAGCGCGGGCATGATTTTACGCCATGCACCGCATAAATGAACAAATATTTTTGCCTTGTTAGAAGGGTTAACTTCTAACACAGTTTAACTGCGTCACATCTTTATAAACATACTTCTTATATTATTCAAAAAAAGGAGCTTTGTAAGCTTTAAACGTTCAAGTACACAAGAAAAAAGCTTTAAATGCTCACAAGAAGAAAATAAAAGCTTTTGAAGAATGAAACGCGATGCTAGCTTTTAAATGTCACACTTTTTTGCTCAATTTTATTAATCAAATCTTATTTTATGGTGCCAAGATGAAGCTAAAACTGCTATTTTTACTCGCTCTAATTTGCTGCATCACAATACCTGGAGTTTTTAGTGCTAATATCCGCGGCGTGGTTTATGATCACTCATATAATCCTATTCTCAAAGTTGTGGTGACGATAAATACAACGCCTGAACAAACAAAGATTTCAACTACAGGTGCATACTATTTTGTAGTTCCGGCTGGTTCATATCTCATATCTGCAACATTGACAAAGAATAACATAACTAAAGAAGTTGCAGAGCAAGAGCTCACAGTTTCAGATTCAGATGATATCGTCAAAGACCTGTTGCTTTTTGACTCAATTGATTTAGATAAAGCATTTTCGGAGAGTTGGTGGACTCTCACGCAGCAATTCATCAAAGATAATGTGGAGATATTTGTCATCATTCTTCTTATTGTGGTAGTCGTAGTCTGCGTTGTATTAGGTATTTCAGTTTACAGACGGCGAGCTCTCCGAGCACCCCTTTCTCAGTCTGAGAGCGTAATGGCAGCTCCGCTCAGCGTCCCGGATGGGTTGTTGACAACGCCCGATTCAGGAGTTACAGATGTGACAAATGTGAACATAGAGCTGACCCATCTTGCTGAGCAAAAAACGCATCAATCTGATACTACTGTCCTTATAGCAGCACCTGTAACTGTGCCGGACAATCGTTCCAACGATGACATCATGCAAGAAAGGATTTTGCATCTCTTGAGTGTTTCATCAGGCGTGATTCAGCAGAAAGAGCTTCGCAAAGAATTTCCTGTTTCTGAAGCAAAAATATCAATGGTTTTGTCACAGATGGTATCGGCTGGACTCATAAAAAAAACACGAAAAGGCAGAGTGAATTATCTCCAATTAATTGGCATCATAAAAAAGCCGTGATCCAACGACAATTATTTTGACTGTTTTTTCCTTGATTGATGGCAATTCTGTTCCAGGCACAGGTAGCAGTTCAGTTTCTTGATATGTCTGTGGGTGCAGAACAGTGACATATGGTTTGTATTTGCTCACAGTCGCTTTTACAGGATTGACTTTTGAAAACGCACGAAGCTGTACTGCATCAAATTTGAATGGAGCATCTGTGTCAAGACTGCGGACATGGATGTGTTTGCCGATTGAGTCGATGCAATAATAATCTTCTGATGCATTTGTTATTATATCATGTTTCTTGAACGGAACTGCAGTATAAGTAACGTTGACACGATAGATATTTTTGCTTGTCTGCTTGTCATATGAAAATAGTTTCGCATCATTCTGCACCGATCCGCCAAAACGACGTTGTAATTCAAGACCTATCGTTTTAATGAATCGCTGATTTGAGAGGCGGATATCATAATTTCCTTCGCCATTTGGTTCGATTTTATTAGCAAAAACGCCACGGTCTGCCATTGACTTGACTATCTGCATCGTTGCAGCATAAATCTCAGGCGTGACTGCGCGCAGTTGTATTGCTCCTTCGTAATATATCTCATTATTTTTTGAACATTTGTCGCATTGATTGAATAAGACTGAAAATGGAACGTCATATTCTTGATGCAATTTATTTCCATTGAACGTACCGCTTATTGTCGCAAGCGCCACGCCTTTTTTTGTCTCGATTTGCGCAGGATCAACATCGACATTCACTTTGTCGAGAACAACACCAACTGCGGGAATCAAGCATTTTTCGAGACGAATCTCAAGTTCTTTCGCTGGATCAGCATTAGTCCATCGCTTTTCGTGACGGATGCGACCACAGACTTTGCACATGACCAATTGAACATCCTTGTAACCACTGACAAGCCCGGTCTCTTGAGGAACGAGAGGCTGATAGCCACGGATATCCTTTGCTGACGGTCCAGTCTGTTTTCGTATGATTCTTGCCACAATCACAAAGAGAATACGAGTGATTTATGAATTTTTCATTGTGATAGGTTGCAGAAGTCTTATAAACCAACATTTCATCACATGCTGCATATGGATTTGACTGCTCTCAAACAATACGCGAAGAAAGTCTGGCATTTTCTTTGGTATGAAGACAGCATCTGGAGCTGGATAGCAAATATCATCATTGCATTCATTCTCATAAAATTCGTCGTTTATCCGCTCATCAGTCTCTTGCTCGCGACACAGCTCCCAATTGTCGCAGTCGTATCTGGAAGTATGGAGCATAAATTTGCGCCAGACTGTACAAATTATCTGAGCAACGGTTTGTGCATTTCTTATTCACACGCATCATATAATTTGTGCGGAATCGAACAGACAACGGGTTATTCAGTAGACTTAGATACTTACTGGCAACAATGTGGTGCTTGGTACGAGCAGCGCAACATAACTCTAGATGCATTTGCCTCTTTCAAATTCACTTCTGGATTCAATACGGGTGATGTTATGGTCGTCCGAGGCAAACCTTGGAATTCAATAGTTGTGGGTGATATTATCGTCTGGTTTGCGCAAGACGGAACGCCAATCATCCATCGCGTCGTGAAAATCACAGAAGTGAATGGTGTTCGCACACTGCAGACGAAAGGCGATCATAATTCAGATCAGATAACGACTGGCTTGCGAACAGAGACAAATATAAAACAAAATCAATATGTTGGCGTCGCGGTTTTCCGCATTCCATGGTTAGGAAACGTCAAACTCTTTGCAGTCAGGGCCATTGATTGGTTGCGCGCAGCGATTTAGGCTTTTAGCGACGTTGCTATTAATCGCTAGTATCTGCAAAAACTGTTTTTGCATCTCCTTCGAATTATGTGGGGATGTTTGCAATCTCTGCAAGATGTAAGCGAAGTCTTTATATAGAAGTGCTAGCAAGCTCGACGATAGGGGAGATTACTCAACACAATGAAATTTTGCACAAAATGCGGTTCGCTCATGCTTCCAAAGAAGGATGGCAAAGGTCACATGATGATGGCCTGTACGAATTGTAAGTTCACC
>CAZGJY010000098.1:0-4475 GCA_964525725.1 uncultured Methanosarcinales archaeon
ACATACTAGTCCCAACGAGCGTTGGATCTGGCGTAAGGCCGCCCATGAAAACAAAGATGAATGACTCAAAGACAAGGAAAAAGTATGAGAATAATTTGTTCGTTCCTTGGAAGCGCGCTTTTCCGGCGTGCGATGAAAGATCGAATTTGAGCAGACCAGAACCGTTAAGGAGCTGGAGGATGATCGAACCCGTGACGATCGGACCAATACCGAGCGAGAGGAGCGAACCAAAGTCCGCACCGAGCAGAACGGAAAGTGATTGGAATTGCGCGAGCGCAGATGCACCGAGACCGAAGAGCGGTACGTGCTTGAGAACGAAATAACTGACGAGAACGATGAGCGTCCACTTGAGCTTCACAGTGAAGTCGAGCTTCTTTGCGATTGGGCCTTCTACCTGCGGCAGATGTTGGATGAGCCGATCGTACAATGAGACTGGTGCTGCTTCACTCATTAAATTCAACCTCTTAATTCACCGTTCATCACGGCAAAATTCCCCCTATTTGATACTTGCTTGAAACAGTTGTTGGTTTATAAAGTTAATGCACATTTCGATACGAGGGTCGAGCAAAGTTTTATATGGAAATTATTGCCAAAAAACATAATGGTGCTCCAGACTCGTCGAAGTTTTCTAAAATCTCTTTTTTGGGGTGCTGCTGCAGTAACAACTGGCATTAAATTAAGTGCCAACACAAATCAAAAAACAGTCTATTACTACAAAGACATTCATAGCGGCTCTAATGATGGCGCATTTGATCAACCGGCAAGTTTAGACTTTTTAATTATAGATGAATTCTGCACCAAGAATAATATCAAAACAATTTGTATTGAAGGTTGGGCAGGGAACGAGGCAGACAAGCAAAGAGGTTTCGTCTTGCTCAATGCGGAGAGGTTGTTGATACAAAAATTATGGAGCACAAAATACAAAATAGTCCCTCTTGAAGCGCCAAATCTGCAATACAATGCTTTGCGCTCGATGTTGCTCGGCACAGTTATGTCGTATCGAAATGGTTTAGCTATCGCATACAGATATTCAGTCAGCAACAATATTCTGGACGAGAAAAAACTTCAAAAATATATGGAAATGGTCAAATCCAGTGCAGCTCATAACCTATCGCAGATAAATGTTCAGGAGCTTGCAAAACAACTCAATATGCGAAAAGTTGAGGAGCCGTTTGATTATTATGTCGACCAATGTTACAACGTCTTTGAATTCGAGCGGAAGTTGTATGACACATACACGCAGCCAGACGTTTGGACCGATTTCAACAATAGATTTGAGAGAGCATATCACTCATTCAAGCAAGAAGAGTGGCTCAAAGCAAGAAATGAATATGCAGTATCTGTCATTGAGAAAATTCCTGATGAAAAAGTCCTCGTAGTATTCGGCGCAGCTCATTTTGAAGGTATTTCAAAACTGCTCGGGAAGAGAAACATTATTTGTACTTCAATTTGAAAACTTGAAATTTTGCCAGAAACAAAAAAAATGATATCAGAGTATTCTTCGAACCTTCTCAAGTTTAGTTTTTACTTCCTCTAACACTTTTACTGCATTATCATATATATTCTGCGGATTATCTGATTCATCGAGTCTTGATGCAGCTACACCGATGTTAGTCACAAGGACAGCTATCTGCTCAACTTCTTGACCAAGTGCTTCTCTCACTTCAGAAATTCGTGATACCCTAATAACTTAATCTCCAGCTCCAGGAATTTAAATATTTATGCTGCAATATAAGTTTTATTGAGGTAGAACATAATCTTCAGGAGATGGCGTATAAATAGGAATCCCCAGTTCTTTATCTCGATAATTGCTCGCAAAAAACAATATAGGTACATCTCTTTTTTTCTCATTTTGCTCTGGCAATCCAAACGCGTCTGTAAAAATAGGCCGATTAGAATTCCCTGCAACCACTGTGCCAAGATTCCGATATTGATTTTCTGCAGCATACTGTACGATATGTTCCTTATTAGGACCTGGAACAAAGAGAACACTCATGCCTGCAAATCCGATTTGTGCTTGTTGCGAAATGTCAGCAATCATATTGAGAGGGAGTTCTTCATCCGTCATGATCATTTGACAAGAAAATGGACTAGGCAAACCATTTGCGACGATGGAGCGATCATACGGGCTGAGATTTCTTGCAGCGACGTGCAGAGCCGTGACAATTTCTTTGATGTATGAACTCATTCGCTCAGCACTATAAGTCGGAGGCGAGGCTGCCTCAAAATGCCGCTGTATAATTACATCAGCCATCCCCATGCCGACTGATAATTGTTCAAGCCGTCCAAGTTTAGCGTGCGCTTCGTTTTTTGCGCGGTCGAATTCTGCGTAGATTTTTCGTATTGGTGCAAGAGGATCTATGATTGACATAGAAGAGAGGAATTGGTGATTATTTTAAAATTTAACTGAATAGTGATGACGCAATAAGGGAGGGCAGAAAAAAAAGAACGAAACGGATAATGAGTATTTTGCATGAAAAAAATTACTGGCAAAAAAGAAACAAAAAAAAGAGATAAAAAGATAAAATTAATCCTTGTCTGCTGCGACGACTGGCTTTGTCGTCGTGACATTGCCTTTCGCTGCCGCGACTTTTGCGATCGCTGATGCAGATGCTGCTTGTACTGTGATGTCAAGTGCCGTTGTGATCGCGCCTGAGCCTAGCAACTTTGTGTACTTCGTCTTCGTCAAGTCGACAGTGTAGCTTGAACCCGATTTCTTCGCTGCGCCGCTTGCGACGAGTGATGCGAGATTCGATTCGAGCGTTGCGACGTTGATGCCGATGAGGCGTGCGTCTGCGTTTGGCCGGATGAATCCGAATTTACCAAAGTAATAAGGATCTGCTTGAATCGTCGGCTTGTTCGTGTCGGCACGCTTACCAGTACCTGCCATTCCTCGACCGCCTCGGCTACCTGCGCCTCGGTGCTTCTTCTTCTCTCCCCAACCGTGCGTCCAACTGCCTCGGTGGCGACTGTTCTTCTTTCGTCTGTTTACGACCATGTGAGTTTCACTTCCTGTAATTTTAGTTCAATAATCTTAATTTTTATTTTCTATTTTCACTTTTGCGCTACGGCAAATTTCCACTCGTCCCTCGTGGAGCGAGCGTCGCGATGGCTGCATGAATCGCCATCGCTCCTGAGCTTTTGCCAAGGTAGCGCACTAAGTTGAGTATGATGAAATGTATGAAATATTATATCATTCGCAGCAACAATTCGTTGATGTCGTCTTTGCGATCGCCGAGCGCGCCGCTTTCTGTGTATGCTCGCTTGATTCCTTTCCGTCCGTATCCTTTTCGTGGCGGAGCAAGGTAGTAAATGTTTTCGTCTTTTGATTTTCGTTTCGCTTCAAGCTCTTTGAGGACTGCGTCAGAGACAAAACCGAATGTGATGTAACCGTTCGCTTTTCGAAGCATACCAAGGACTGATCCAGTCAATGGAAGGACTGCGCACGTATTCTGTGCTGCAAGGTTGAGCTGTCGCAATGTCTGTGCGATTTCAGGAGTCAGATTGACTTTGCCTCGTACTCGGACGACTGCGATCATTTTTTTTGCTGTTGTTGCTTCTGCCATGTTATTCACGTTGTGTTATAGTAATGCGTTATAGTAATAATTATTCAGTCTTATTCTCTGCGTTGCTTTCAGCCTGGATCTGTGCTGGAGTCATTCGCTCAACTGCATTGAGTTCGACGCCGAGCTGTCTCTTCATATTATCAGGGATCTTCATGTTGCTCAATTGTTTGAGCGCATCAAAGCATGCGAGGACGACGTTAATCTTCGTCGCAGTATTTCCGTCGAGACGCGACCAGACATCCTTGATGCCTGCGAGGCGCAATATTTTCTGGCACTCTTTCTCACAGATAAGTCCAGTACCAACTGGCGCCGGGATGAGAGTCATGCGGATCGAGCCGCACTTTCCTGAAACTCGGAATGGGATTGAATTCTGCTGCGGAGTCGCTGATTGCCAGCTTCCTGAACCGCGCAAGACGCGAATCATGTTGAGCTTTGCATTTCGGACTGCTTTTTCACGAGCAGGAACTGTCTCTTTCGCTTTGCCTGCGCCAAGACCGACGAGACCATTGCCGTTGCCGACGACTGCGTATGTGGAGAATGATGGTTTGTTACCTTCTTTCGTCTTCTTCTGCGTCTGCTTGAATGTTCTTCGTGCGCCGCCGCCGAATTTACCTTTCGATTGACCGACGAGCAAGAGATCATCCTGCAAGTTATGGACAAGGTATTCGACAACTTGTGGCTCGACAATCTTGAGACCGTTGTTGAAGATGTAATTGATATCTGTGATCTCTTTAGCTTTTACGCGAAGACCTAAATCAGTCTTTGGTTGCCATGCTTCGAGCGCTTGAGCGATGAATACGCCTGCGTTATCGTCGGAGCCGCTTCTCGGTCCACCACGTGATGGTCTTCCTGTCGGTCTTCGTTGACCTGGCTTTCCAAATTGGCCTCTGCCCATTGGTCGTCTTCGTT
>CAZGJY010000099.1:0-4368 GCA_964525725.1 uncultured Methanosarcinales archaeon
TCCGATCTTCCGCCGCTCAGTCCGATGACATGCTTTGGATGCTCGGCAGCACCGACGATATCTTTGACATGTTGTATGCCGCGGATGATTGCGTTGTATTTCTCTTCGATCTTATCGCGTTGCGGGCGCTGCACTTCTGGTGCGGTCTGCGCGTCAGCAAGATCATGCATATCGGCGAGCAAGATGCCGTCGGTATATTGCTGCGGAATTATGTTGCAGGGTTTTGCATCTGCGTTGTATACTGTTGTTCCACCGTCAAATGTGACGATGTTCTTTCCGTTATTCTGCACGCCGACTTTGTTGACGTAGAAGAATGGTTTGAACTTGTCGCCGACCTCTGCCTTGATGAATTGGACTGCGTGGTCTCGAGCTTCGTTCTTGCCGAATGTCCACGGCGATGCACTGAGATTGAAGATGAAGCCGGCACCATTATCGAGCAGATATTTCGTCGGGTTGAGTGCTTCGCCATTCTTTCGATAGTCTGCACACCAGAGATCTTCGCAGAGCTCGACGCCGAGATTTATTGTTCTTCCGCGGATATTGACGGCGAACGGCTGGAGTATTTCTTCGAGAGGAATATTGAGGTCTATTGCAAGATCATTAGCTCCAAAGAAATAGCGTGCATCGTCGAACATTCGATATGTCGGGAGCAATGTTTTTAGTGTGATGCCGTCAGCAAGCGCAGGAACGGCCCGTGCACGCTCAGCAGGTTTTCCATTGTCAAAGATATATGCTGCGTTGAATTTTCTGCTGCGCCCGTCTTTTCCTTTTGCACCTTCGTCTACTGCGACGTTGCCGTACATGAGGACGATCCCTTCACTTGCTTTTCGCAACGGCTCGTTGTATTCAAGGAGATTTCTCACGAACCGGTCTTCTGTCCATCGATCGCCGACGAGATACCCGCCGACGCACATTTCGGGAAATGCGACGATATCAGCGCCTGCGGCTTTTGCTTGATCGATCATCTCAAGCATCGTCTCAAGGTTCTGTCTTGGCATGTTCGCCTTCACATCCATCTGTGCAAGTGCAACTTTCATTTGTGACCTTCTTGTGTGCAAACGTGTTGTGAGTACACTATTTGAAAAGTGTGTAGACAACACTAATATATAAATATTTAGGCAAATGACGCTGAATTGCAAATTGCTGTTAAATTTTTAACGTGGTGTGAATCTGCGCAGTAAACTATATCCTAAGAAAAAATAAATGAAAATCAGCGGATTAAATCAGTGAAAACCGCTTATTTCGGCTTTCGCTGATGAATCATGATCTGATTCCCGTCGGGATCTTCAACGAGTGCCATATGGCAGACTGGTGTATCCATCGGCTCCATCAAGAATTTGACTTTTTTGTCTTTGAGCTTTTTGACCGCTGCTTTGAAATCAGCGACTTCAAGCGCCGTGGTAGGGCCGCTTTTTCCTGGTTTGAAGTTTGGTGCTCCGGCACCGATTGCCAATGTGCTCGTTCCGATGTCATACTCAATCATGCCCGAAGCATCGTTCTGCGTCCAATTGCTTGTCTCTTTAAGACCAAGGATTCCTTTATAGAACGCTTGCGCTCGCTTGAGGCTCGTTGTTGGATAACAGACAAATGCGATTTCTTTTACGTTCATAGTATTCACCTACATCCATTTCTGATATAATCTGTTGTATCTCTGGCTATCAAATGCATCTGTCGTTTTAAAATATTGCGTGCATATATGTCTTAGGGTATACTTTGATTGCTGTCATTTTGCATCTTTTGATTTGAATGCGCCGCACTTGCTCTTTTTGATTGGAATACGCTGCACTTACTCTTGCTTATTTTTTTTACTGATGATGGAGTTTATATTGCACAACGTTTTTAAGGAGTTTCGTGCATTTTCAGATTTGGTGAGAATTATATGACCTTTGATATTCATCCAATCGTAGTCCATTTTCCTATTGCTCTGCTCTTTGTCTATTCTATTCTCAAAATACTTCCTCTCTCAAAGTGGTGGTCTGGCGTCTCTTGGCGACAGATCGAGCGTGTCCTGCTCATCATCGGTGTCTGCGGCGCATTCGTAGCACTTGCGACTGGAAGCACAGCTGCTCATCTTGCAAAACCTGACAGGACACTGTTACATGCTCATGAAACGTTCGCGCAGCTCACAACTATTTTGTATAGTGCATTGCTCGTCGGTGAAATTGCAGCGTTCATCAATGAGCGAGCTCTCGTCTCGCAACCGACACTGTTGCGTATTATTCAGATTGTTGAATCGATTCTTGCGAACAGAGTATTTTCGGCGATCCTTGCATTTGTCGCGCTCATCGCATTGTTCATGACCGGTCTTCTCGGCGGCGCAATCGTGTACGGCGCAGCGGCTGATCCTCTTGCAGGAATCATTTTGCCATTGTTAGGAATACCAGTCTGATTCTGCTTTATTCTCTCGCGTTCTTATTTTGTCTCGCTTTTGAAGCGCCACATGATTGCGAGATGCATCAAGTCACATGAACGCTCTGCAATATTAAGTGCATAATGTGCGATGCGGATTTGATGTGTCTGTGTGAATGAGAGTGCAAGTGTGCGCACAGTGTCTCGCCTTTTGCGCAAATGGTCGATACGATCGTGATCGAGATTGTACGAGATGTGGAATGCGTCTTGCAGCGATGCGAGCGATTCTTCGAACAGTTTCCTCAGCGGCTTCACTGTTCTCTTCTGCTCGACGGAGAATCTCCAGATGCGATTGATGTCATCGCTGAGTATTTCGAGAAGGAATGCGTACTGTGCGTAGATCTGCCCTTGCTGCTGGTTCGTGTATGTCTGTTTGCTGATGAGCCGCTGCAGATGGAGGCAGAACTTGTTTATTTCGTGATCGCGCGAAAAAATATCTTCTTTCGTCGCGACGAGCGGTCCACACACATCATCAATGACTGTCCGATAATATTGGAGGACGAGCTGCCAGACTTGTTTGTAGAGATCATCAAGCTGTCCTTGCTCCGACGAGCTTGTTCCCATCTCTTTGAGGACGCAGGCATTCTTCTCTTCAAAGACTGCGAACGAGATCATCTGCAGGACAGCGTCGCGCAAGAGCGGCGCGACATTCTTGTGCGACGTCACACGTATCTCGTCGACTCCGCGCGCATAGAGTGCGTGGATTGTTTGATAGATCGATCGTTTTGAGAGGTTGGCGACGTCGATTGTCACGGTCTCTCCTTTCGCGCTCTGTTTCGCGCTGAGGATCAGTTGGTTCCCTTTCTGCTCGACATCGATCTCCTGCTTTTTATCGAGCGCGAATGCGCGGACCCAGTCTATCGGGAGCGTCACTGTGTACGCCTGACCTGCTTGTTTGATTATTTTCCGCTTCATCTTATTCTCCGTATTCTCCGCCGCGTTCTTTTATCGCTCTTTTCTTATTTCTTCTTCCCTGAAAAGGAAGACTGCAGACCGTTCTTTCTAATGCTCCTGATATGATTGATATAACTAATATAAGAAGTATATAAAACTGACTTCTTGCGAGTTCTTTGTATGGTGAAACAAATGACGAAAAATTCAGGAGGAGACAAAGAATTGGGCAAGCAGACAAGCAGAAGATTATTTGCGGATCTGCACAGCCACACATATCTGAGCGACGGGACGAGCTCGCCGCAGACGCTTGTGCGCGAGATGGCGACGAGCGGTGTCGATGTGTTCGCGGTGACTGACCACGATACGACGGCGGCGTACGAGACATGCGTAAAGTTCGCCGACAAATGGGGACTGCGCATTGTTCCTGGCGTCGAGATTTCAACGGATCCGTACCATATCCTCGGTCTCGGTGTCGATGTGAAGAATGAGCGGCTGCAGACACTGCTCGCGACTGTGCGCACGCAGCAATATGAGAACACGAAAGCGAAGACTGACGTGCTTGCTGCGAGCGGTATTCCTATCACTTGGGAGAAAGTCATCGATTACTTTCCTCATGCTCAGCAACGATTCGGCAGCATGAACATCATGTATACGCTCGGCTTTGATCGCGAATGCAAGCAGTATGTCGATGGATTATATCCTGGCGAAGATCTTGCGCAACTTCTCAAACGATTCGTCAAGGGAGATGGACTCGTCGCAAAAGTTCGCGTGCATCAGGACATCGAGCCAAAAATTGCGATTGACGCGATACATGCTGCGGGAGGATATGCGATACTTGCGCATCCGTTCAAAGAAGTCAAGAGCATTGCTACTGAATTGGATATACTGCGACAAAAAGGCATTGACGGATTAGAGATTCAACCTAATTTTGGTGATGCGGCAAACGAACCGTTCATTGCATATGCGAAGAAACATGGATTGCTCACGACGTTCGGCTCGGATTATCACGGCGGTACATTCAACAAACGACCGCTTCTCGGTCGTCGAGCGGGAAATGCACTTGAC
>CAZGJY010000100.1:0-4334 GCA_964525725.1 uncultured Methanosarcinales archaeon
ACTCGGGCCAGAAGCTCCGCAAGCTCCTATACTATCCAGGCTATACTACAGGGTCAAAGTTGTTGCAATCGGACTACTCGCGGAATAACTGAGTCAAATTACATGTACTTGCATCAGCAAGTAAATACGATGCGAGTTGGTTCTTTTTAAAAAAGTATGTAAAAGAAATTTACTGCGACTCTGATCGCTTTCGTGCGATACGAGCTGCGTAACCCGCGATGATGTTGCGGATTTTCTTAGAATGAGCAAGCGCAATTGTCGAGAACACTTTCTTGTTGTTCGCAAATTCTGGCGTGAAGTCTGCTGATTCTTTCATTACCATGCGCGTGTATCGCTTGATTCGTTTTGTCTTGATTCGTCCCATAATGAATCATCGGAACTGTGGGCGGTTTATAAATCTTACGCGTGCTGAAAAAAGGGCAGATAATCACTCACGAATCTAACCAATCATCTATTCGTCTTCTTTGCCGAGAGCAACACCCAATCCCGCACTTTCGGTTTTTTATACTCGACGCTAATCGTTCTGCCACTCGACGAAATTGGCACCGAGAACTTGGGAGTGTTCCAGAGTGATATTTTGTAGACAGACCAATCCCACACATTTTCTATGACAACCCAAGGATATCGTTCCATGAGCGATTCAACTATTGTTTGGCCAAAAGTCATCGCACCAGCTAGATTCGATGGATGAATACGATGACGCTTGACTTTGACTATCTTATACTTACGTCCATTGATGAATTTTGAGTTTGGATCCGCGAACTGCGGCTTAAGTCGTGCCATAGTTATACCAGTATACTTTTTAGTATATTGATTATCTATTTAAAGATAACTTATTCGCTCAAAGCGAATATTTCTCCCGAAGCTCATCGACAAAAAAACACATGCGAAAAGTATATTCTCCAAAAACAGATACAAGAAATGAAAATCTCTATTTCGCGTCGTAGTGGAATGCAAAACCCTCAAAAGTATCCCAATCTCCTTCACACCCAAGAACAGGAAACGTTTCAGAGCCATCTAACCAACAAGCAATCTCAAGCTCACTAACGCCAAATTTCTTTGCCGCTAGAGGTATTGCCTCTCGTGTCAATTCAACTCCGACGCTTGCTGGCGTCGGACTTGAGTCTTTATCGGTATATTGTTTTTCGCGTTCAGTATAATTATTCTGTACATACTCCAAAACATAACGCTCAATAGGCTTGAATTTTTTGACAGGCATTGTATTTTGAGAACTGTCTCGGGAAAATCGAGGATTATGGTAAATTGTACTTAATGATTGCGCCATATCACTGAGAGACAAAGATAATATTTAATAGTTTATGTTTTAATATAAAAGAAACAAAGAACAATAATAATCCGCAAATAATATTCTGCTTATTAGATAATGAAACATTTGAGGGATTGCTAAATTAGAGAAATATCTATAAAGAGAACGCCAATCAATAAAGTTATGCAAATCTATGAAGATGCAATAATCGACATCATCAGTGTAGTCTCAGGGATCGAGAAGAAAGAGCTTCCTCCATTTCTTGGTAAGCCGAAGGAAACAAATTTCGGCGATTATTCATTCGCGATGTTTGCGATCGCGAAAGAGAATAATGTCACTCCAGTTCAAGCAGCACAGATGCTCGCGACGGGAATCAACCAATATCCAGCATTTGCAAATCATAAACTCATTGCAAAAGCACAAGCAGCCGGACCATTCGTCAACTTCTTCGTCAACCAGACTGATTTCATCGAAAGAATAATCACAAAAGTCCGGTCGCAGAAAGAAGACTACGGCTCTCAGATACCAATCGCACATTATCATTATGTCCTCGACTATTCCGCGCCAAACATTGCAAAACCGTTCGGCATCGGACATCTTCGCTCGACAGTCATCGGAGGCAGCATCAAAAAAATCCTTGAACATTGCGGACATCGCGTCATCGGCCTCAATTATATCGGAGATTGGGGAACGCAATTCGGTAAAGTCATCTGGGCATTCAAGCACTGGGGAAGCGAGGATGAGCTGCAAAAAAATTCTGTGAAGCACCTGCTCGATTTATACATCAAATTTCACGAAGAAGCAGAGAAACCGGAGAACACTCCAAAACTCGAAGACGAAGCGCGAGAGATTTTCGCGCAGCTTGAGAAAGGGAATGCCGAGTATACTGCGCTTTGGCAACGATTCCGTGATCTCTCAATCGCAGAATTCGACCGCATCTACAAACTGATGAACGTTGAATTCGAAGAAGTCCGCGGAGAAGCATATTACAATGACAAGATGCAGGCAGTCATCGATGAATTAGAGGCGAAAGGACTGTTGACGCTTGACGACGGCGCAAAAATCGTCGACTTCAAAGCAAAAGACGAGAAGAGCAATCTACCGAATGTCATCATCACAAAAACGAATGGCGCGTCGACATATATCCTTCGAGATATCGCCTCAGCAAAAGACCGCATCGAATCGTTCGGCGCAGATTTCCTCCTCTACGAAGTCGGACAAGAACAGAAATTGCATTTCTCGCAGCTCAAAGCAATCCTTGCGCTGATGGGATACGAATGGTCGGAGCGCATCATCCATATCGACCACGGTTTGTACCGTTTCAACGATGCAAAAATGTCGACGAGAAAAGGGAACATCGTCCTTATGGAAGATGTCCTCAACGAATCAATCGAACGCGTCAGAAAAATTATCCACGAGAAGAATCCACAGCTCGCTCAATCTGCGCAGTTTGAAGAAGTCGCGCGACAAGTCGGCGTAGGCGCCGTAATGTTCTTTGATCTGATGAACGATCGCGTGCGTGATGTCTCATTCAGCTGGGAGCGCGTGCTCGATTTCTCCGGAGAAAGCGGTCCATACATCCAATACACTCATGCAAGAATCAGCTCGATCCTGCAGAAGTACGATAAAAAATTGCCGCTGCGGATCAACTACGCAATGCTCGGTCATGACTTGGAGAGAAAACTCTGCCTGCAAATGAACAATATGCCTGAAATAATTGACGCATGCGCAAAGAGCTACAAGCCTCATACGCTCGCACGATATGTCCTTGATCTCGCACAGCTCTTCAACGAATATTACGCAAACCAAAAAATAATCTCTGAGAATGAAGAAGTGACTGCGGCAAGAATTGCACTCATCAGCGCAGTCAAGCAAACCATTGAGAATTCATTACGATTGCTCGGCATCGACTCGCCGCAGCAGATGTGATTGAGAAGATTAAATCATTTTTCCTTTGTTATTCTTATTTTTTGTTTGAAAGAATGTCTAAAAAGTAGTTATAGAACTATTATTTGTAAAAAAATCTATCCATTTCATTATTAGCGATTGTCACGCACTGACTTGCGAACAACGTGACGCGCCCGAGTGTGACGCTTTTCGCACCGATACGATCGAGCAATTTTTCGCTTTTCGCCGGCATGCCGATATAATCTCCGAATACAAAAACAACATCCGCCTCAAACTTGACATCTCTGACATCAGCTCCGTCAGGATCAAGATACAGCACTTGTTTTCCGGCCTCGCAACATTCACGGACAAGCGATTCAAAGCTTTTTTTCTGCACGAAAATGCCCGCATGCGGCTCAAGCATTTCTTCAGACTGGATAAGCCGTGTCGCTTTGAGAACTTCTTGCAACATCTGTGCGATCGCACGCTCATGATAATTCATTCCGACGAGCCGAGAGCCATCGAACGTCACAATTTTTGGCGGCGTGGGAGGTCCATCGAGAACAATATGAATCTTCGTATCCGTCCTCATTTTATTGGAAACATACAACGCATTCATGACGCAGGCACAGACAATTTCGATTCGACCTGCTGCCGGCAAATCATCAAGACTCCAATGATGGTCGGTCCTCGCCTTTCGCGCGCGCAAGATAAATTCTCTCATTGATAGCAAAAATAATCCGCAATCTTTATAAAACTCGTGACGAAAAAGAAAATTATGTTCAACAGCTCAAACTCAGTCACACTTGACGCAGAAATTCTTGAAAAAGCACGTAAACACTGCAAACAACACGGTATTTCATTGACACACTTCATTGAAGAAGCGATTATCGAGAAGATAATCAAAGGCGACATAAAAGAATAATTTTGTCACAATTTAATTTTTTGTCCTTAAATTTCTTAAAATTTAGATTTGTAGTATTCTAACGCGAAGCAATATGTACTGCGGAAGCTTCTGGCAATTTTTGGTCAAGCTCACGGTTGGCAAAACCAACCTGAGCTTAGTTTGACTTTGTCAAACGTAAGCTTTTTATCGAACGAAGAGAGATAATAAGGTTGATGTGGAGAGAGGGATTTGAACCCACGGACCCACTAAGGGACGAGATCTTAAGTCTCGCGC
>CAZGJY010000101.1:0-4291 GCA_964525725.1 uncultured Methanosarcinales archaeon
CAATCAATCACAATATCCTTGAATATCAGATACAGGATTGCCATGCTAATCATAATGCCATCCGTCCACAAACAGAAGATGCACGTCGCATGCAGCAAGAAAAATTGTACGAACAAAAGCCAGAGAGAGAAAAGCGCACCCGCACCGAGCAAAAGAGAGAGGACAAAGTCGAATCCGCCTTTTGCTCGACGAAGCGTTGCCGCCAGATCATGATTCCACACGCTGACTAAGAGCAATGCGAAAAGGATCGCAAGGATCGTGAACACGACAACGCCATAGAGTGGATTAGAAATGCCAAACGTATTTGCATAGATGCTCGTCTGTACCGTTGCGCAGCCGCCGTTGCCGATGAAACACGGATTGATGCTCGTCTTCGCAAGCTCCGTGTTGAGCGTTTTCTGATGTTGGATATAGAATGACAATCCAAGATTAGTCAAAGAGCCAAGAACAAATAATACAAGAAGAATACTGCGGATGTATTTCATAGCTATCTACTCTTAATACTACTCTCGCTGCTCAGGCTTGCGACTTTCGCGAACACCGCCGATGCGTGCCCTGCAGGATTCACATTCTCGAACACAGCGACGATCTTCTTGTCGCCGTCGATGACGAACGTCGTCCGTCCAATGCCGAGATATTTTTTTCCCATGAACGATTTCTCGCCGTAGATGCCATATGCTTTGGAAACAGCGAAATCCGTGTCGGATATCATCGGAACCGTCAACTTATTGTCGTCGCAGAATTTCTGCTTTGACGCAGCGTCGCCGCCGGAGATACCGATGACTGTGATGCCGCGCATATCGAACTGTGCTTTTTTGCTCGAGAAATCGCGAGCTTCGAGCGTGCAGCCGATCGTGCTGTCTTTTGGATAGAAGAAGAGGACGATGTACGACGCCTTGATCGATTTGAGCGACCATGTTTTGCCGTCTTTGTCTTCCAAGGAGAAATCAGGAGCTTTCGATCCGACCGCCGGAAGTGATTGAATTGGTGTAGTTGACGCTGCCATAATACAGCAGTACATGCAGCAGTATCTTATAAATTTAAAGTAAGTTCAGAGATAACTCACGCAGTTAAAGACTTGTGAAATGGCTGTACAATTCACGAATGCGCAACGGATCATTCGTCAATGGCAGTAGATGTGCACCGAGTTCAATCTCGCTCGCATTTGCAGTAAATCCTCGTCGTTTCATCGCATCTGCAACGGGCATAAGTTGATGGCTTGGCTCGAACCACAATAATCGTGGTTTCCGATGCAATTCAATGAGTGTATAATGCGTCATCAAAGGCTGCGGCGAATGATGTAACCTGACGCGAGGATGTGAAAGTGTTATTGCATCCAATGCGTCAGTATGTCCATACACATCTAAGTCAAAGGCACCCACAAATTCACGAACTGCAGGCGCGTTCAAATACAGCGCAGTCCGCTCAAGATTGCAGCACATCGCGTGAATGCCGGTGATTTCAGAAACTGAAAACTCATATCGCTCCATCGCGCGCGTAATACTATGAAATGCAAGCGATTCAGCGCCAACAGGATACTTTTTCAAATCTTGAACCATTGGACAAAAGGATGCATGATTGAAATATAAATATTCTCAGAATGTGTTGCAATTCACATATACTTCACATATACTTGAACTTGCAGCAGCCGCTCTTTATCTTGCACTGGCACAGCAAACGCTCGCCTTCGAGCAACCCGAAATCGATCTCTTCTTGATTGAGCGGCGTCAGATTCTCGCCGCCTTCGACGATCGCTGCTTTGCACGTGCCGCAGATGCCTTCGGTGCAGCCGAACGCAACACCGAGAGATTCCGCCGCTTCGACGAAATGCTCATTGTCTGCGACTTCTATTTCTGCGCCGTCAACCACTAATTTTGCCATACGACAAGAGCCGAGCAATAAATTATAAACTTTCTGCCATCCACAATCAATAAGAAAAATGGTTAAAAAGCGCTCACTAGCAGTGTTACAGCACGTTCTTGAAACAGACACAGTCGCCGCAGCAAAAGCGCTGCTCGGCTGCATCCTCATCCACGACACGCCGCAAGGCAGAGTGTCCGGGAAAATCGTCGAGACGGAAAGTTATCTCTTCGACGATCCAGCTTGCCACACATTCAAACGCAAGACAATGCAAAACACGCAAATGTTCAAAGAAGCAGGAACAGCGTACGTCTATTTCACGTATGGCATGCATTGGTGCGTGAACGTCGTCACGCGAGAAGCCGGCGTCGGCGAAGCAGTACTCATCAGAGCTATCGAACCAATCAAGGGAATCCCATTGATGCAAAAAAGAAGAAAGCTGCCACGCCTTAGCACAAAATTACTCAAGCCACACGAACTCTGCAACGGCCCGGCGAAACTCTGCCAAGCATTCGACATCGACAAAGAGCAGAACGGTGCCGATCTGCTTGGCAAAAAGAGCAAGTTACGCATAATCACAGCGGTCGAACCAGTTCCAGCGAAAAATATCAAGACGACAACGCGCGTCGGAATCTCGCAAGCCGCACATCTGCCGCTGCGTTTCTACATCAAAGACTCACCATTCATTTCAAGAAAATAACAGAAGAAGTAGCCTATAGTTTCAATTAAACAAAAACTAAAAAAAATAAAGTAAAAAAAGTATCTCTAGCCCAATATCTTCGAATCAACGCTCAAATCGACGTCAGTGCGCACAGAAGCATCAGAATTGCCTGACATGTTCTGCGACTGTTCTTCGTTCGTTGAACGCACATAGATGTCGCTGTTTCCAGAAGCATTTGCATCTTGGCTTATCTGCTGCACATTTGCGACGAGATCATTGTGCGCTTGGATGATGCCAGAATTATGATCCTGGATGACGACGAGCGCTTGCTGTTTCTGCGCCGCAGTCAGATTGTCGTTCGCAACGATGCGATCGTGCAACGAAATCCATTGCTCTTGGCGTTCTCGTAATTGTTCATTTCGCTGCGCGATCAGATTGAGGCGAGCCTGCGCGCCAAACGTGAATGCTGATCTGATGTGATAGCCTACGTCGCTCATGAAATTTGAGAAGCTCGTCATATGGACATCAGTCATTGTCGCAGTGCCGGCTGATGCGCCCGATGATGCATATCCTGATGACGCTGATGATGAGGCTGCAGCATTTGCATCCATCGTATTTGTTGCCGTTGCGCCTGAGTCTGTCGTCGTATAACCCGCTGTGTTCGCAGCATCGGTGGTGGTATTTGCATTTGAATTTGCATTCGTATTTGCATCAGTCGCCGTAGCGATGTTTGAAGCCGTCGATGCATAGCCTGTCAATCCAGAGCTAGCGGCAAATGCTACTTGTGTCATCGTCAAAGTCATTGCAAGCATGGCAAAGAGCCCGACTATTGCAGCAACTGTCGCAAATTGCGAAACATGTTTTGTGTGTTTAATCATATGTTTACCTCCGACCGATGAGTCCATTTGATTCAATGGGATGTTTCCATTGGTGACATTGCGTGGATGAGTTATATTGGAACAAAAATATGTCAATATGGCGATATAAAAATAACGAGCATACATGCATATACTCAAAAACATTGTTATTCTTTAAAACGCGCAATCTTTTGATTCGTAATTGATGCCAGTGCGACATACACTAGAAGTAACAAAACTTATATACCAAAAACTGATTCCTGCAATTAAAGAGAGCGGGACGGGAGATTATGCCATTAGAACCTATATTCGCTACAAACGATTACAAAAATAACGATCCGAACGCAGGATACCGATCAGTCGATTCTCAGAAATTATTGACTATATATCAGCGATTGCGCGCAGAAGTGTTCCTCGGAGGACCGCTGCACGAGAATCAAGGCGACAATCAGCTCGCGATTGTCGGCAAGTTTTTTCCTATAGCTGGACTGCCTCAAGGAAATTATGGCTGGCAATTATTCCGCACTCCACAAGGGACTGCGATGCTCGAATATATCGGCCCAGTCACATTTGAAGAACATTTGCGCAAACCATTGCCACTCGGCAAAGAAAAGAGTCTTGATTTGCTTGAGATTACATTCCATCAAGATGAACCTGCGGTAGGCCTTGTGAGAAAAATAATCCACGAAGAGACAGCAGCCGCTACAGCACGTGCAAGCCCAACGTATGTTAATCCGACCGCAGTGCAAACGCCTGCCGCAACACACGCATGAGCACGCTCACTCCACCATTTCCGACCGGAAACATCGCAGCAGTCGTCACGCCATTCCGCAATGTGCGCTATGACGTAGATCTCTTCGCAATTGAAAAGCATAGTTCTTATCTCTTCGATAAATGTAACATTTCGGGCGTC
>CAZGJY010000102.1:0-4203 GCA_964525725.1 uncultured Methanosarcinales archaeon
CATACTGCGACAGAACTTTGGCTTAATTTCAGAAAAAATTCAATTTCTGCTGTGTCGTCGCCTTTGGCTTTGTGGACAGATCCATCGGCACACTCACTGCTGATTCACCAATGACTCGTCCCGTCTGTGTCTGAGCCACCGTATGAACTGCCGAGACACGCACATCATTTGCCGTCGGATTCCATGCCGGACAGATCGGTTTGTATTCGCACCAATCGCAGAGTTTCGTCGGATTCGCAGGAAAATCTCGCGTCGAGCCAATCTGTTTGATGACATCAACAACACGTTGCTCGATTGCAGACAATGCTTCTTGCGAATGTTCTATCTCAATCTTTTTGTTATGCGCAAGGAAATACCAAACCAGTTTCACAGTCTTCGCATCAGGATATTTTTGGCGGACCCACAGCGAATACATCGCAAGCTGCCGATCCGCAGTCAGTTCTGCGTCAGACTTCAATTTATTATTTGTCTTGTAGTCGCAGACGAAATATGTTCCGTCAGAACTCTTGCCGAGTTTGTCGATTCGAACGTAATAATTATTACCGTCAATCAAAACATATCTATCGTTTGTCTCAAGCCCAACAATCTCAAAATGGTCGAATGGAAAGTACAAATCGTAGAATTGCTCGACGAATCGTCGGCCCATGTCTTTGTAGTCCGCCGCCGATTTATCGCGGACGATCAAAATGTCAGCGACCCATTGCTGTTTCCACAAGTCGTCAAATTGTTTGACGACAAATTCTCGCGGAAAAACAGTTCCGCGTACAACGCCGTCATAGAGATATTTGAGCGCTTGATGGACGACATCGCCCATGAAAAGCTCGACAGTCTTCTGCACAGGCATTCTTATCTTGTCGATGTACTTAAATTTGTATTTGAGTTTGCACTGCAAGAACGTTTCGATCTGCGAATGGGAATACGTCGGCATAAAATAAAATCGGCGCAAGATGAATATAAATGTTGGGACGTGATACTGTCAGTTGTCCAGTAGAAAACGATAGCACGAATGTCGATGCCTCGGAGCCATCTCAGAAATTTGCCTGATTCATGCAAGGCAAATTTCGTTATCTCTGGCCTAGCGCCAGGAAATCTCCGCATCGACAGTTACATTTAGCAAAGATGTACAAAAAATAAAGAATTGCTAACGCAATCTTATTTCTTCCCGCGCTTGATACAATTATTCACCGTATTCACTTCAAGGAAATTCGGCATCTGCGGCGCAAATCCCGGTGTTCTCGCAACAATCACGACGAGATCTTCAAATTCCAATTTTCCCGCAGAAACAAGCTGCGAGAGTCCTGCTGACACGAGCTCGTCCATCGTTTTGAAACCGCTATCGAAGTGCGCAGTGTGCACGCCGTAGCTGAGCGCAAGCTCGCGCATCACGCGCTTGTCATAACATTTCGCGTAAATATGTTTGTTCGAGCGGAACGATGAAAGGACGCGAGCGGATGTGCCGCCTTGCGTCGGGACGACGATACCTTTGACATCAAGAGAAACCGCAGCGTCGATCGCCGCACGCGACATAATCATCGTTTGCGGCTGCGTATGATAATCGACTGCGTCAGAATCATAGCCGACCTTTTTCGCTTCAAGCTCTTGCGCGATCGCTGACATAGTGCGAACCGCTTCGATCGGATAGTCTCCGTACGCAGTCTCACCTGAGAGCATGATCGCCGACGTTCCGTCGAGGATCGCGTTCGCGACGTCGGACACTTCCGCGCGCGTCGGGCGCGGATTCTTGATCATACTCTCAAGCATATGCGTCGCGACAATGACTTGTTTCGATCGTGCGATACATTTCTTGATAAGTGTCTTCTGGATCATCGGCACTTGTGCCGCAGGAATCTCGACGCCAAGATCGCCGCGTGCAACCATTATTCCGTAGACGTGGTCAAGGATCTCGTCGATATTGTCAACCCCTTCTTGGTTTTCTATTTTCGCGATTATTTTGATGGCTGATTTTCGCTTGTCAAGCTCCGCTTGCAACGTGAGGACATCTTCTTTGTTTCGCACAAATGAATGCGCGATGAAATCAAGATCATGCGTCACAGCAAAATCGATGTACTCCATATCTTTTTTGGAAAGCGTCGGTTGTTTGAGCGCATAACCTGGAACGTTAATCGTCTTCTTGCCTTTGATCGCTCCGTCGTTCTCTATCACACAGATGAGAGAATCGTTTGTTTTTTCGACAACACTCATCGCGATCTCTCCGTCGTTGATGAGGATTTGCGCGCCGACCGGAACGTCGACGGTGAATTTGTCGTAATTGACATTGATATCCATGCCGACGCTCTCTTTCTCAGAGCCGCGGATTGTGACTCTATCGCCGACTTTCACTGCGATCGGTTCTGCCGACGGTCTCGTGCGCACTTCTGGTCCCTTTGTGTCAAGCATCAACGGAATCTGATCCGAGACCGATCGGACATTTCTTATCGTCGTGAGCGTCCCTTCCGGCGTCTGGTGCGCAGTATTGAGCCGCACGACATTCATGCCGGCGTTGTAGAGATCCAGTATGAATTTCGGATCGCAACGCATATCGGAGACAGTCGCGACGATTTTCGTCAGTTTGTATCGGGGCGGAGCTTTTGTCGCCGCCGGCGTCGAAGATGGATTCTTGCTTGGGCTTGTACTTTGGCTCGTGCTTGGACTTGCTGTATTGCTTATTCTTTGCGGGTTCGTCGTTTTGTTCATAGTGTTCAAAACAAAAACAACTCTTTATAAAGATTTTTTACTCCAACTCCATAAATACCTGGAACTAAAATACGGAAGCTGAAAATTCTATGAACAAAGAAACATCGACAGTGCAGACCAAAGAAGAACGATTGCAAGCAATCGTCGACGATATCAAGCGCTCGCTCGTCTGCCCGCTCAAAGATGCCGCGACAAACCTCGTCTTCGGCAAAGGGAACCCGAACGCGCCCATCCTCTTCATCGGCGAAGCGCCGGGAGAGAAAGAGGACTTGCAAGGCATCCCCTTCGTCGGCTCTGCAGGAAAACAGCTCGACAAAATGCTGCAGTCCATTGGCTTGACGCTCGACGAATGTTACGTCGCGAACATCCTCAAATATCGCCCTCCTAACAACCGTGAGCCGCAGCCAGACGAAATGGCGCGTCATACGCCGTATCTCGTGCGGCAGATCGATGTCATCACACCGAAAGTCATTGTAACGCTCGGCAATTTCTCGACGAAATTCGTCCTCGGCGGTTTCTCCGTCGAAAAAATGCAATCAGTCGCAGGCGTCGGCTCGATCCACGGCAAGATCCATAAACAGATGATCGACGGTCGCGAATGCACGATTGTTCCGCTCTACCATCCGGCAGCTTGTCTGTACAATCCAAATCTGCGCGAAACGATGATGCAAGATTTCCAGATCATAAAGCAATTCTTAGACAAAACGGCAACGAGAACCAAGGAAGCAACACCAACAACAGCACCAAAAACTTCTGATACAACAAGCGCATCAACTACGCCGAGCGCACCATCCGTCGTCGCAAAACCAGCATCACCGCCAATTACGGCGTCGAAACAGTCACCACCAGTCGCCGGCGTTTTCGTTTCATCAAAACAATCCCAAACTCAAGCGAACAGTAATACTGCTAGCGATAGTCGAAAAAACGATGACGACAAAGAAATCTCAAAAACGGACGAGTCGACAATCGCACAGCGATCCACGCAGCCGAAAGGAAAACCTGGCAGCGGCGTGAAAGAAGCATCGCAGCACGGACTGTCTAACTTTTTCTAAAACATTTACCGTAGTACATCTCCCGAATGTAAACATCTTTGGCAAGCATACTCGAGCATGCAAACAAAGTTAATTATATAATCAATAGATTTATCATGTGCCAAATATCATCTAGAATGAAGGATTCTAAAAAAGAGCATGACCAACGCCATAGAAATACGGGAGCTTTGCAAAGAGTACACAGATTTCTCGCTGAAGAATATTTCTTTTGATTTGCCGACTGGACGTATTATGGGCTTCGTCGGGCAGAATGGCGCTGGCAAAACGACGACAGTCCGCTTGATTCTCAATATGATATCTCGAAGCAGTGGCAGCATAAAACTTTTCGGAATGGATAACATACAAGACGAGCAAAAAATAAAGCAAGATGTCGCTGTCGTATTCGACGACACCTTTTTTGCAGAGAGCTGGAAAGTCTCTGAGGTCGAAAAGGCCATTCGCGGTTTTTATTCTCGAT
>CAZGJY010000103.1:0-4154 GCA_964525725.1 uncultured Methanosarcinales archaeon
GGTCAATTTATGGTGGGCAAAGAAATTCAAAGGGAAGGCTAGCAAGTTAAACGACAAATTCTCAGTATCTTTTGGAAAAGTTGGAGATACATATGTGAATTTTAAGATTTCCAAAGTCATCCAAAACAAAAAAATCGTTTGGTTGGTAACTGATTGCAATCTTCATTGGATAAAAGACAAAAAAGAATGGAAAAAAACAGAAGTTATCTGGTCTCTCGCCGAGAAAAACGGAAAAACTAAAGTTGATTTTGTTCACAAAGGTGTGACTCCAGAAAGTGAATGTTATGATAGTTGCAAACCGGGATGGACACACCACATCAAAGATAGTTTGGTGAAACTAATTGTAAATGGGAAAGGCTTTCCTGAATGAGGTAAATCTATGACAAATATATTCTCCTTTGGAAAAAATCAAAAATACTATACGACTGCGAAAAAAGTCATTGACGCTATCGTAGGCTTTATTGTTGGGTGGATGGGTTTTGGATTTGGACTATGGTCAGGACTCTCACTTTTATTTGGTATAGTCGTGCTTGCAATATCTGGCACCACAATGTATTATGAACGAAAATGGCTCGGTATCGGAATGCTGATCGGAGGAGTGTGCACAACATTGTTCTTCTTCTATGCGACAAGGGTTCTGGGACTTTAGCGAGAACTGATCACAAATACTTTGTCATTTTTTCTCACAACTGCAGGAACCGAAAGAGTTGCTATGCTTCCTTGCAGAATTGTCGACGGAGTCGTTTCGTCGACGCACAACTGTGCATGCTCCACTTGCAGCCAGCCGGTAGTTGGACCGCTGAATGCAATTGTACAGCCTTGCGAAAGCGATTGTGTCTCTAATTTGATGAGCGCGACGCCTGCTTTTTGATAATAATTCTCGACAACGCCAACGAGCGATTTTATTGTTGTTGCAACCGATCCTGGAACGGTACACCATTCGCCAACCAATATACCCATGTAATACCCATTTTGCCAAAAGCCTCTATTGAAGACCGTTGAAACTTTGTCAATTAGTGTTTGCTTCACTTCGCCCGTCAAACTGCCCGCAAGAAAAGCATCTCTTGCATCGGCATATGCTCGGACAACAGTGGACACATATTCTGGTCCACGTGCTCGTCCCTCTATTTTGAGGAGAGAAACTCCTGCGTCAAGCAACGTATCAATCATACCGAGCGTGCACAAATCTTTTGGCGACATGACATAGTTGCCGTCAATAACCAATTCGTTGCCCGTTTCAACGTCGCTCACGTTGTATGCTCTGCGACAAACTTGATAGCACTCGCCACGGTTTGCGGATTTATTATATGCGGCAAGACTCATCCCGCATTTTCCTGAGATTGCCACACAGAGTGCTCCGTGCACGAATACTTCTATTTGCACTAATTCGCCGGATGGTCCGCAAATGTTCTCTTCTTTGATTTGCTCGCAGATGTGCTTGATTTGTGATATCGTCAACTCTCGTGCAAGCACAAGAGTATCAGCAAATGATGAAAAAAACTTGACCGCTTCGATATTCGAAATATTTTGTTGCGTAGAGATATGAACTCGAAGCCCATATGATTTTGCAATCTGGATTGCAGCAATATCGCTGCAAATGACAGCATCGATGTGAGATTCACGCGCTGCATCGCAAACAGCATGGGCTGCCACTAAATCGTCGTCATAAAGCAATGTGTTCAACGTCAGGAATGCCAAGACATTTGCAGAATGAGCTGTTTGTACTATATAATCCATGTCTGCAAGAGAAAAACTGCCTGCGCGCGCACGCATATTTAATTTCCCGCAGCCAAAGTAAACTGCATCCGCACCTGCAGAAATCGCTGCGCTTAAACAGTCAAATGATCCTGCTGGTGCGAGGATTTGAGGTTGAGATATTTTCATAATCCAGAAAATCAAGCTGCAATTCAAAAAGAAATCTCAGAAAAAATACCTTTGTCGGGTAAACTTGAGCGATGAGTGCGATTATCTCTTTTTTGGTTGAGAATTCGTTGCACTTCAGCGTTTTTTGCTTTTCGTTTTGTAATCGTCGTCCATTCCCTTTCCGTTGAAAATCTGTTGCACGTATTTCTCGATTCGTGCGTCTCGAGTTGTTGATTGCTTAGCTGCGCCGAAATAAAAGAGGTATGCTCTCTGCCGTCCTGGCGTCAATTTGTTGAACGCATTTTCTAATTCAGGAATCTCGCTGAATTTATCTTTGAGCTCTTTTGGAGTCGGAGCGGGCTTTTTGTCAACATGCACTTTCAAGCCAGCTTTCTCGATTTCAATCGCTTGGCTGATATATGATTTCAAGATGGATTTCAGCTTGGCTATCTCTTGAACGTTGGTGAATCTGATCTGCCGGCCAACTATTGTATTCTCTCCAGTTTTTATGAGAATATGGTTTGGATCTTTGAGCAATGCGCCTTTGAAGAAGAGCAGCGCGCAGTATGCTTTGAATCCTTGAATAATAACAACATTGCCTCCTTGATATGAATAGCACGGCTTGCCCCATTTGATGTCTTCGCTCAAACCGCAGCCGAGGAGAATCGCTCGTAATGCTGTTGATTCTTCTTTCCACTGATCTGCGTTACGCAGATATGCATCAACCTTTGGATCCGTCTTTTTCATTTGTTGGTATATGGAATAATAACTTATAAATGTTACAATTCAAATATCTCCATTGTCAGAATAAAATCTTGAACGCTCAAACAAAAGTCGAGCTAATTGAATTTAGACATGAAGACTTTGCCTATATTTGCGATGTAACTTTGCGCGCCCTTATCTCCTTTCGACGTGATGTGGATAAGATACAGACCTTTGACGATCCACAGGTGATAGTAAAACGTCGTCGATTCGTTGCTGTAATAAAACGCACTCATATCGCCATAGTCATTATTGCTGATTGTTCCATTAAACGCAGGCAGGTTTGGTCCTTGATAGCCGCGCAAGTGCGAGGAATCATATTGGTATGCGCCAATCGCTATACTTGCATTGCTGAGTTTGCTCAATTCAATGATCACGTCAGTATTGTTCAAGCTTGTAATATTGTAGTCGCAGATAGCATATTGTGCAAGCGATGAATAATCATTATTCGGATAATTCTGCACGCTGCAGTCAGTGCCATTGCTCGTCATACCGAGCTGTGCGAGGTCTTGCGCCGTGAGGACTAGATTTTGTGCTCCGAACACTGGAGAAGTTGTATTAGTTGTGGGTATAATTGTTTGATTTGTATCTGTCGACGAAGTTATTGATGGCTGTGATGCGGATTGACATCCCACTAGGACGATGGTCAGTGCAATCATCACTATGATGAGAAAGTTGTTGTACGTTGTATTGTGCATATAATAGAACCATGCATCAGGGGTTTATATTATTTGAGATAAGCCGGAAAGATTTCGGTTCTTACGCGTTTACATTTATAATACACTGCAGACTCACACACAGTATGAAACAGTTGCTGCAGTCAAATCGTTCAGCAAGTCTTTTACTGGATCAAGACTTGGACCAATTTGCACACTCTGTTTTTCGTCGTGCAAAAGAGTATACGCAGCTCTTTGAGAATATCATCTGCCTTGAAGCTAATAGATTGTGGCTTGAACTATCCGGAAACAGCGTGAACGAAGAAATATGCATCTGCTCATTCGGCGGTCCAGCAAGACGAGAAGTGCTGGGAGAATCTGACGCAGACATCCCACGTTCAACTCTCACCAGTCACTGACTATGCTGAATTTGCCGTTCTCAAGAAGAACTCTGATAATTTGTCCATTCACTATTTGCTTCGTCATAATTGTTTTCTCAACGTCAGCCCCAGTCATTGCGCAGAGAAGTACACGAAGAAATGTTCCGTGGGAAATGATTGCGACACGATTCGCTTTGAGAGATTTGAGCTGCACGATGATTTTATTTGCTCGAAGCAGCACATCGTTGAGCGATTCTCCGCCAGGTATGCGTCTTTCCATGAATGGTTTGTTATTTATGTCTGCCCAGTCGATCGATTCTTCTTTTTTTCCTTCTAATATCCCATTGCGTTTCTCTTCAAGCAAGACACTCTCAATAACATGTTCATGACCAAAGATGCCTATCGCAAGCTGTTTGCAACGAATCATCGGACTCGTAAGGATTACATCAAACGAAATATTTGTGAGTTCATTACGTAAAAAAGCGATTTGCTT
>CAZGJY010000104.1:0-4130 GCA_964525725.1 uncultured Methanosarcinales archaeon
CATATTTATTCTGCAGTCCATTTCTTAAAGAAAATGCAAGTTTATGCGGCATATCTTCTGGTTTCTTCTCCCTTAGGGCGGGTGCTGTTACTTGGGATATCAGGCTTTCAGTCCCAGTAATATTGAATGATTTAGGCGCAGACTCGTTCTGGCTTTGAAAAAAATATGTAAGGCGTAAATCCATCCGCAAACCGTGAAAAAGACTGCCGGAATGTGCGAATGTGACGGTGGTGACTGTTTCGCTAGGTGAAATGTCGTCGTAAAGTGTGACTTGGCAAGCCGCATCATCAGCCATCAATGCTCTGAGTGCATTATTAATCTGCTCCATTATTCTGGAAAACGAAACTGCTTTTATTAATTTATCCGTTACTACCCGTAAATGACACAAAAAACGAAAGCTTTAAATAGCCGCGCCTATACCCTTATTCTATCTTAGTGTAAGAAATTGCACCAAGAAATGTCCAAATCACCTCTTTTTCCTGCTCAGGCTCAAGGACTTCGGTTCTTGGGTTTGAGCAGGTTTTTTCAAATAGGAATTCTATAAAGTTCTACATTCTAGAATAAATGAAAGTCGTACTATTTCTTTGGGCTTTTATTTTTCCATTCCAATGACTTGATGCAATTTATGTGATGATGTAATTTTCCATTTCAGTGGCTCATGTGATTTATGATTCACAAAATAAGCCAACTGCTGATTGAAGAAAAGATTACAGAAAAAGAAACAACGCGAATCATTTCTTTTTTGCATTCATACGTCGCCAATCAATAGTAGCCCGTCCATCATTATCAACATATTTATTGCTCTTCTCTTTTCGCGATAGAATGTGTTGTTCAATTTTTGCAATCGAAACTCCTGCGAGGATGCCGAGGCAAAGTCCGATGATGAGAATCTCGAAGCCCGACAAAGACTGATTCGCTGCAGCAACGATTTGCTGCATTGGAGTCTGAGATGAATAGACACCTGAATCATCAATCGTGCCGCTGCCACTATTGACGTTCATTGTTCCATGCGACGACGCAAGATATGCGTCGAGATTCGACAATTCAAGCGCGAATTGGATGTAAAGCATCGCCGCAGACTGATCAGTCGGCGCAAGGCTGAGTGCATACTCATAATACGAATAACCGATGAGCGGGAATGTTCCTTTCTTGAATTGATCATTGATGACTTGTCCGGCGATCGCAACTTTTGTCTGGAACGTCTGGTTGAAGACATCTGACGAAAGACCAATAGTTGAGAGAACAACATCATAAGACGCTTTCGCTTGCGACGCATCGAACAAACAAAGCACGGGATTCTTGTCGAGCTGCGCTTGAGCCTGATCAAGGAGATCTTTACCGATATCTGCATTGTTAGTATAGACGCCGAGCAGACTTTGTCGCTCAGCCGCCTCTTGGATCTTGAGTCGGCAAGAATCAGCGACGGCTGACGCATCGAGATTTATCTTCTGGCCATTAGACGAGAAAAATACGGACCACAGTTTCGCGCTGTACGCGCGCTCGATTGCCGTCGCATAATTATTGAGTGCAAGAACGCTCAGATTCTTTGCTGCAAGTTTGTCACCATCTGCAATACGATCACGTGTCTCAGTCAATCTCTCGTCAACAAGCATGTACGTTTGCAGATCAGTGAGAGTTTGATATGACGAAAGATTGACATCATTTTCATCAAGCGCATTCTGTGCAAGATTGTGCGCCTGTGCGGTTGTCGTATTGAGCAGGGAGACAAGCCGCAGATTGAGAGCCGCGCCATAACAATATGATGCCGCAGCATAATAATATCCTTGTACAGCTGCAGTTTGACTCGTGTTGAGCAGATTGCGAGCAGACTCCATCGTCTGCACAAGATCGATATCGCTGCCATCGAGCACAATGCTTTGGTTCTCATCGAATTGTGTAGAATTTGTGACGTGGAGATACGAGCCATTATAATCGACATTTACCGAAAGATTGTCGAGCAAAGATTGTGCGCGACCACATAATTCGGCCGAGACATTCTCCATAAGATTAGAATAATATGCTGGCGCGACAACTGTCGAATTGAGCATAGGCTCAGGGCGTCCTGTGATCCGTGATATCGCCTCTGCGAGCGTTCCAACTTCCCAAACAGTCACGCCGTGACTCTTTCCATATGCAACAAGATCCACTTTCGGTTGGGCTGAGTGGAGAAGGTCGGAAATAATAGTTGAGTTATTTGTATCATCAGTACTACTATTATTGTCGGCGTTGATAGTATCGTCAGCATTACTATTGCTATTATTTTCATTATTATTATTCTGAATTGAATCGATAGTCGCATTCGGATCAGAAGAGCCAGAGTTATCAGCAATAGTAGAATTAGAATCATCTGAACCATCAGAAGTGCTGCTCGTCAAATCCGACGACGAAACGCTCGTATTAGCCACATATCGCTCGCCGAGCGGAATGAGCACAGTCTTTATTCCTTGGGAGCTTGCAGCATCAATTTTCTCCTGCAGACCACCGACCGCGCCGATGATGCCGCCTGAGTTGATCGTTCCGGAGATCGCAACGCTGCGGCTCACGTGATTTCCCGTGAGACTTGCAGCAGTCAGAACCGCAAGAGCCGCGCCAGCGCTCGGACCGCTGATTGTCGTGCTGCCCGTTTGTATCGAGTAGATGAAATCATAAGAATTACAATCAATAGTCGCATCGACGCTCGCAAGATAATCGCAGGCGACCTCTTTCGCAAGCCGCACCGAAACTTGTGTGTCGGTGTTGGCGAAGGGGAAAGTATTGATAAGAACATTACCGTTGCCACCGCTCAATAATTCAAGCGTCACAGTTGCCGTCGAGCCAAAGCTCGCATTCCCGCTTCCCTCGCTCACCGCAAGCAACGTCATTTGTTGTGAATGTATTGGTTGCGTGGCTGCAAAAATGCAAGGCAATGCAAACAACACAAAAAGAGTGATGAACGAGAACAAAACAGCATTGCGAATATTGTGGATCGATTTCGACGTCCGACTTCGGTCATTTCCGCTATTTTTCGTCTCGTTTTTTGTTTTCATTATTGATTGTGTGTTTGATGAACTTGATTTTGATGAAGGACGATGTCGATGCATGATTAGCGCATACTATTACATTGCAATCTGTGCGGTTCACTCTTTCCACATTTTATTCTTTGTGGAAGGAACCTCTCGAGCGTTTGAATTTGATTCATTGGACTGTCCAAGTGCTGAAGTATCAGCGGCAGTCACCATCTGATATTTACCGCGTTGCCAATCCATGATCACTTGGCGTCCCATAGCAAGCGTATCCGGCACGCCGCCTTTGCCGAGCCGTTTACGGAAAACCGCAATCGCTTCAAGCGTATCAAGCAAGTCATTTGCATTTTTCACCTTTGCGGCAGGCGGTGGCGCAACACCAAACGTCGTTGAAAACCACGTATCTCCGTGCTGTTGCAAGAGAATCAATAAAATCTGCACCGCGACCAAGTCCGGCGTCTTGAGCGAATCCGCATTTTTTGATGCGATGATCGCAAGTTTTACTTCGTCTTTCTCTTCGACTGGTATGACACCGGGAGTATCGATGATCATGATGCGCTCAGTGATGCGTACATTCATTATAGAGCGAGTATGACCGCTCACGGGAGAGACTGGTGCGCTTGATCGTCCAGCCAGCGCATTGATGATGCTAGACTTGCCGACATTAGGATAGCCGATGACGCCGACCAAGATATCATATTTACTCGTCTTGCTGCGCGACGCGACTTTGTATATCTGCTGTCGCAACATCGTCATACCATCGCGCTCTTTCACTGAGATGAAAACGGCATTCGTCAGATTCGATTTCACGCGCTCCAGATATTCTCGCGGCGCAAGATCTGATTTATTGATGACGTGGATGAGACGCTTCCCTTTCTCTTCGATGAGCGCTTCAAGCTCGAAATTACGAGTCTCCTCAATGAGGCGCGCATCCAAAATCTCGAGAATCACATCTGCTCGATCTATCACTTCTCGCGCAAGCTTTGTATATGAAAATTTCTTCATCATAATTATCCGAGCATTCATTCACAGAGTATTATTCACTGTAATTTACTATATTTGTTACCATGAACTACTCATTTATATATTGAATACCTATACTATGCATATAGATATGCATAGTATAGG
>CAZGJY010000105.1:0-4129 GCA_964525725.1 uncultured Methanosarcinales archaeon
TCATAAACATACACAGAGTCAATATCACTTTTTTGTTTATCAAAAATGACTTCATTCTTGTCAGTATTAAGATAAGAGAAACCCATTCTTTTGAATATGCTAACAATATCACGATGAAATCTCAATTCCTCAAGTTTCTGAGGGCTTACTTTTCGTTTTTTCTTTCTACTCATGTCTAAGCCTAGACTCGCCATATTTTACATACTTTGAGTCAAGTTCTATACCGACTGATTTTCGCCCCAACTGCTTAGCTGCAGCGCAATGGAACGTATACGGACTTGTAAAACATGCAAGAAAGAGTTAGGTGAATTCGAGGGACAATCTATTTGGACTCATATGCTTGCCACGCGGAGCTTTACTATGGATTCCGGCGGTGCCGACATATACTGCGATCCATGCTACAAAGATGCAATTGGAGAAACAGTAGCTGATAAAGAAAAAGAAGAAAACCAAAAGCAAAAAGATATGCTTTCAAAAATAAAAGAACTCAAAAGAAACAACTCAAAAATAAGATCAATCACTGATTTGAATTTGGGAGAAAATGGAGAAATTGTTGGATTTGTCTCATCAGTTATAAGCATTAAAGAATTCAAGAAAAATGACAAATTGAGAAAATTAGCCGAGTTCAGAATAAAGGATGAAACTGGCGAGATCCAAGTAGTATTATATGAGGATAAAATAGCAGGAGTTTTTTATGGCGAGCCCTATCATATCAAAGGCTTCGTAAAAGAGTTTAATGGAATCAAGCAAATAACACTTGGCTTTAATGGAGCTATAACAAAACTAACATTATAAGTATTGAGAACATTTCTTTATTTCGTCAGGGCAAAAACTATTCATATCTCAACGCATCGACCGGTTTGAGACGAGAAGCACGCAGCGCCGGCAAAAATCCAGCGATCACGCCGATGACGACGCTGAACAAAATCGCACCGACAATAAGATTCGGGTCCGGCGCAACGGCGAATTTGATGATGCCAAGGAAATTCAGCGGAATGACGAATGAGTACGCGAGCATCAGCCCGACGATAACACCGACTACGCCGCCGACAAATCCGAGGATCGCGCTCTCCGCCACGAAAATAGAGAGAATCTGTGAGTTTGTCGCGCCGACAGCCTTCATCGTTCCGATCTCTTTCGTTCGCTGCAAGACAGACGTATACAACGCGTTCATGATGCCAAGCGCACCGACGAAGAGTGAGATGCACGCGATACTATAGACGACAATATCGACGACACCGAGCAGGCTGCCAATCTCTGAGCTTAATTTTGCGGGCGTTATCGTCTGGAAATCTTCCTGTCCACGATATCGTTTGAGCGTGTCGATGATGCGCTGGTTCTCAAAGTCAAGGTCAGCGCCGGGAGATATCTGTATCATTATTGCGCTCACCGCTTTCTGGTCGCCAATCGTCTTACGGATATCATTGATGTTAGCATAGATTGCATTATCATCTTGTTGGCTGCCTTTCGATGCAAAAATACCGACGACACGATAGCGGGTTCCGTTAATTCTGATGAAACTGTTCACCGCGATGTCTTTGTCGAATTGCTTGTACGCGATATTGTAACCTATGTTCACGCTATTCTCATCCTGAGACGTCAAGAATCTGCCTGAGAGAATATCCTCTTGCGAATCTTTCGGATACGACTCATCGATATCGAACGATTGCACCTGCAGACGGAACGTCTGACGATCGAATTCTATCGGGCGGGACAGCACAAGCTCCGCGCTCACTTTTTTGACTTGCGGAATTCCCTCGAGTACGTGCACGTCGTCCGTCGTAAGAACACCATAGCCTGCAGGTGCGCCGCCGCCGAGTGCTGCCCGCGGTGCGAGAAGGATGATATCCGAGCCCAAACTATCGATAGAACCAGTGATGCCAGTCTTGAGTGCTGTAGAGAGCATAACAAGAGACACGAGCGCAGAAATGCCGATCATCACGCCAATCACCGTGAGAATAGAACGCAGCTTTCGCTGTGTGAACTGTTTCCAGACGATTCCGATGACTCCGTTGACTGCCATTGCCCTCATGCCTCCCGCAGCGTGTCGACAATTTTTTTGCGCGCTGCACGATATGATGGAACGATGCCCGACACCATTCCGATGACGAATGAAAACAACAGGCAACCAATCACATAGATCGGCGAAATAGAAATGATGAGCAGAGAGAAACCTGACGCTTTCGCGATCGCACCTATGAGATAGGAAAGACCGATGCCGAAGATGACGCCGGCGACACCGCCGATGAGACCGATGAGACCTGCTTCAATCATGAACAGCAACATGATATCGCCGTTCGTGCTCCCAATAGATTTCATAATACCAATCTCTTTCTCCCGCTCGAGGACAGACGTGAACATCGTGTTCATGATGCCGACCGCACCGACGATAAGACTGATCGATGCGAGTGCGACAAGGATCGCTTGTAGAATTGAAAGGATCTGCGTGAATTGGCGCAGGATCGCATCCGGCGTGATGACGGCGTAATTATCTTTGCCGATCGTGCTGTTGAGCAATCGCTCGAGACGGAAACGTGCATCGGAGATATCGATATTATCCTTGACGATCGCATCGATCGCACTGACTTGATTCGTCTGGTTTGACAACGCACGAGCATCATCGATTGGAATGATTATGACGTTGTCAAAACTCTCGCCAGTCTCATTGAGGACACCGACGACGGAGAATGTTTTCCCGGCTATCTGGATTGAATTTCTCGTCACAATCGGCTTTGGCCACGTGTCAGCTTCGGCGGCATTCGGATCGACTTTTGCTACACTGCCACCAACGACTGCGACGCCGACATCACCACGCTCGAGGAATCTGCCGCTCGCGATATCTCCGCCAATGTGGTATGCATCAACAATGTCTGCGCCTTGCGACGGATCGAATCCGTCGACAGAAAAGAATCGCGTCCTGCTCCGATAATCGACGCGGACCGCAGGCACTGTGACGCTCGGAATGACTGTTTTGAAAACGGGGAGTGCTTTGATATCACGCACCGTATCGTCGGTGAGCGTCGCCTGCGTCAACCCGTTCTGCGCACCGTCCGGTCCGAAGATGATGATGCGGTTAGTTCCGAAATTATTGAACGTCGCGATGACTGCTTGCTGCAATCCCGACGATAACGTAAGAAGTGTGAGAATGACTGCGATCGAGACGACAATCCCGATGATCGTGATCCAGCTGCGCACGCTTCGTGCGCGCAGCGATTTTGCCGCAAGCTTTGCATACGGGAGGAGTTTGCTCATATCAGTCTAATCAATATAGTTCAATATATTTCTCGGTTCTAAATCTGCGCCCATATCTGCTCAGGCAGTTCACTTTTGAACAGCAGGGAATTGTGGAAAAAATGAAAAGAATGAAAATAAATACTGCAACGGCAAATACCAGTTACAGCTACGCAGCACGTTTGCTGCTGTTCATTTTCTCGGCAGCCGCTTTCTTCTTGCTGCGTCGATACCACCAGTAGCCGCCGATCGCAAGGATGATCACGACGATGATGACAGCGCCAGTATGGCTTGTCGCAGGCAAAAGTCCGAGCTTCTGCGCGAGCGCTTTGTCATACAAACGATTCTGCAGCGTGAATTCCTGCACAACATTCTGGTCGTATGCATCTTTGTATGTCAGCTTGAACTGCAACGGGATCGATGTCGCATTCGTCGGCTTGACGTAGATGTTGAACTGCCCTGTCTGCAAGTCATCGGACTTGAGATTACCGAGATAACTCGTTGTCGGACCGACGACGTCGTAATCATTCGTGTCAAGAAGCTCGAGCACCGCGAAATTGATGTCGCTCTTGCCTGTGTTTGATACGCTCACGACAATCTTTCCCTGACTGTCTGCCATGAATACATCAGTCAAGTCGAGATTCGGGAAGAACGATGGGTTCGCGCCGATCTGCACGCCGATCGTCGTGTTGACGGAATTCAATCTGCCAAGACTATCATAGTACGTCACGCTGACTGGGACTGGAACAACATTGATCGTTGCGCTCGAGTCGACAAAATACGGGAACGTGAAGGTTGCCGTCGATTTGCCAGGAACAAGCGAGACTGATTTTTGGTTCGATGAGCCGAACGGGACGAGTCCCGAATTCTCCGTGCCAAGCGATACCATCACATTGCT
>CAZGJY010000106.1:0-4120 GCA_964525725.1 uncultured Methanosarcinales archaeon
TCTCCAAACAGTCCATCCTCGCTTTTCTAAATCTCGCTTGATGAGAGTTTCAGATACGCCGCGATAGTCGTCATATTTTCTCGGAGCAGGGATGTAGACTTCTTTGAAGTATTGAAAGTCTTTGAGTTTTGTTTGTCGTTCTATTTCAACGTATTCTGCCAATGCTGAGCGTTTGATCTCGAAGGGTTGACAGATTTGCAACAGTGCACGAAATAATAATTTGCGATATTCTTCAACGTTAACATTTCCCTCATACTCCTCAGGCAATACGGCGCCTTTCGTTGTTCGAACAAAGTAAATGACTTGACCGGGTTGCAATTGCAGCCCACGTTTTTTGTATTTCGCAACAATTGCCTTTTGAGGGATGTTACTTTCGTATTCCGTTTCACCGAGTGCTATCCGAATTTGCAAATCGCTCGTACTTGCCGTTGAGAGTTTATCGACAGCAGCTAGATACAAATCTCGTAATTCTGGCAGCTTATGATAAATATCATGAGCTTGCGTCACATCTTGTAGCGCAGAAATTAATTTTGCCTGAAACGTGCGAACATATTTGGGTTTGCCACGTTCTCTGACCTCAATTCCTCTTGCTTTTATCTCGCCGTCCCTAAAAATGCCAAAGTGTTTTGTCGGTACAGGTATTTCTGGATTGTTAACGCTCGCACAAAAGCAGATCCATTTGAAAACCCCCTCAAAACTAACAGGGATACCGCTCAATTGATGCAATTCTTCGCAATAAGCCTTGACTTCTTCTTTCGTAATTCCTTTTTTCTTGATGTAAACCGAATCAACAATGCCGTGGATGACTTCAAAACCATATTTTTGCGCTAATTTCACGGCAAGCAGTAGAATTCTTCGCGCGTGAGCACAAATCGCCATGTGCGCGGACGCCAAACCGAGCTTAAACTCTCTGAATCGTAAATACCCGTAGCTTGAGACGAGAACGCTTTTCAAACCAATGGATCGTTCTTTGTTCAAAGCAGTCGGATTATTCTTGTAATACATTCTTCTGTCAATGAATGGCTTAATTACTTTTGGTGTTATGCCTTGATACCGTCGAGATATTTTGATTGTTGTACCTGGTACTTGTTCGAATGGCTTTTTGTCAGTAAGAATAGTCTCAGCTGAGATGTTGTGATTGTAAATCAACCACGGAAACATGCTCGCAAAATCAATCTCAGCGACATCCGTATGAAAACCGGTTTTTGGATCAAGCGTTTGTCCTGCTCTGTCTGCTTTGAGGAGTCCAAGAAGATGCATCGGTCTGTCAATAGGCTTTTCTTTATACGGGACTAACATTCCACGACAAAACAATTCTTTGATAACGGCAAATTGGAACACTGCGCCATAACTCCTTGAGCCGATTTGCTGAAATCCCATTCCGCAAAGTTCTGATAACTCTACAATCGCATCTGCTTCGCAATCATCACCAACCGTTGTGCCAGTATCAACCAGAAATCTGCCGTGCAAGCGTACGGCAAACTCATGGTACTTAACTTTCCCATAACTGAAGAATGATTTACCGCCTTTGTAATGCAAAGGTACGTCATCCCAACGATGCAATGGACAATGAACGCCTTCCTTTTTCAGCAAGTCATATAGTTTTGGAATAACAGAGAATGCTCGAGACACAAACAATACGTCAGGGTCTTGCGCAACAAAGTATTCTGTGAACCTTTGCAAATAGTTTTCTCCTGAAAAAATAACTTTGTCTGCCTCAATTATTGAGAGATCAAGCGAGATATTGATTCGCATCGGCTTTAGTCCAACATGTTCGTCGGATTCTATTCGCGTGAGCGTATCAGCTGACTCAATTTGACAAAATGGCTGCAAGTTGCGCTTATACAGAAATTGATATTCTGGCGTAACATCAGCATTATACAAAACTGCTTCATACTTGGAGTCTTTCTCAATCTTGCGAATAGTTCGCTCAAACTCGGAAAGCTGCGGAGATAGTGCAAACACTCGCTTTTTTGTTCGCATGTATGTTTCTTTTCTCACGCTCAGCTTGGGCAAATTATTGAGCAGAAGAAAGCGTTTGCTATGTTTATCGATTTGCAAATAAAATGTTGGCTCAAAAGACTTCTCAACGCGGATGTTTTTCGAGCCTTGCTTGAGCCACAATATTATCTGGTTGTTGTTGCGATACGTATCCACTAACCACGTTGCCATTATATTCCTCGAGGGTATGTAATCGTTGTTCGATAGCGAGTAATTGCGCTTGCTGATGTTCAGTTTGTTCTCTCAACATCATATTTTGTTTGAATAATTCAAGGGAAACAGATAACGTTTGAAACGCCCACGCATGAATGCTACTAGCAAACGTAATACTGCCTATGTGTTGCAAGGGATAGATGAGTAGTTTCTCAAACACCGATCGATCTTCAGGACTCAATATCTTTGCATAGGCTCGCAACTCTTGTTGCATGATTTGCAGATTCACTCTTTGGCTGTAAGCTGTGTGTCCCATAATTATCTCGTCGCAGTATATTTTTGCATATTTCTCGTGCATTGAACCTTGAGCAATGCCAACGTAAATTGTTCCTTTGTAATTTCGTAAATTGTACCACGTTTGCGAATAAATCGCTAAGTTTTCATCATTGTCGTGATAATTGAAAAGCACATCAATCGGTGTCACAATGATTGATGCATATCCGTCTGGGATTTTCTTTGAAATATCTCTGAATGCATACAGGAGTTCTATTGGAACTATGTGAAATTGCATCAAGTTTTCTTGTAAAACCTTCAATCGATGCGGATTCGCCGCATTTGCGCAGTCAATCACAAGCGCAGGCGTTTTTGCTTTTGCAAAAAGCTGGTCGATAACTGCCCGTTTTTTCCCAACGATTCCTATGAGCATCAGACATATAACAAATTTTCTTTTAAAAAACAAAGTTGCAGACTTGACCTGTGGTTTGTGGTAATATTATTAAGTAATGATTGCTATCTCTAGACTATGTGCGGACGATTTTTCATGGTAAGTGGACGGGATGAGATAGAAGCTCGATTCGATGTGTTTGTTGATATTGAATATTCGCCGAATTACAATTCTGCTCCGCAACAAGATTTGTATATAATTCCAAATACTGACTTGAAACATTTACAGACTGCCAAGTGGGGATTTCCATTGCAGGGAAGAACTGTCATTAATGCTCGCGTTGAAAGCGCTCAAGATAAAGCGATGTTTAGCGACGCGATGAAAGAGAGGCGCTGTCTCGTTATAGCTAATGGTTTTATCGAATGGAAAGATGGGCAACCGTTCAAAATAACCTATGCGGAGAATAAGTTGATTGCATTTGCCGGCATTTGGGAGAAGCAAAAGATTGACGGTAAAGAACACGTAAACTTTGTTATTCTTACACGGGATGCCGAAGGAGAAATGAAAAAGTATCATACGCGAATGCCGATAACTCTTAATCCGCAGCACGAGAAAGAATGGCTCACAACCGAAGATCCATTAAATATATTGAACAAATTCTTGACGCCGACAGAATTTAAACCCTTAGATAAGAAGATAGGAAACGTGAGAAATAATACGCCAGAACTTCTTAAGCCGTTGTCACAACTTTCCTTCTAGCAAGTACATACATTCTCCGAGCATTCGCCTTAAAGCAAAGCGAACAGTATGCAGCTATGCTTCCTCTCAATGAGATACACTGCAAAGATAATCTAGACTATTTACGTGAACTTCCTGATGCATGTGTTGATCTTGTTGTTACAGATCCTCCGTATAATGTGAGCGTGCAGGGTGATTTCAAGTTCAACGGAAAAGAAATTAAGAAGGATTTCGGACAGTGGGACTACAATTTTGATCCTGAGCCAGTTTTGCGAGAGTTAAAGCGAGTTCTCAAACCGAACGGACAAATTTACATCTTTTGCGCGACAAAACAGATTAGCGAATACATGACCATATTATTTCGAGACTGGTACTTTCGGCAGATTCTTGTCTGGTATCGTCGCAATCCCTGCCCTCGCCTGAGCAAAACAAATTTTCTCTTTGCTGCGGACTATATTATGTATGGAATCAATGAAAAGTTATCTTTGTCGAAAGTCACTTTCAATTTTACAACGCAGACTGACATGCATAATGTCATAATCACAAATGCATTGCAGGGAAAAG
>CAZGJY010000107.1:0-4105 GCA_964525725.1 uncultured Methanosarcinales archaeon
CATCGGCAAGACTATTGATGATGCAAAGAAAATGACGAGCGACAATGTCATTACATTGCTTGGAATCCCAGTCTCTGCGTCGAGAATAACTTGCGTGACACTTTCGATTGATTGTTTGAAGATTGCAACAGATGCGAGTGCTAGTTCTAGTGGTGGCGCAAAATGAATACGTCTGTTATGCAAATAGTCGATCTGCATGTTGCTGTCGACGGGAAAGAAATCCTCAAAGGTCTCAATCTTGTCCTCAAGCTTGGGACGATCAACGCTTTGATGGGTCCCAACGGATCTGGCAAATCGACGCTCGCGAATACGTTGATGGGTCATCCGAAGTATGCGATCACGTCGGGAAAGATATGTTTCAAAGGCGAAGATATCACTGATCTTTCCGCGGATGAGCGCGCGAAGCGCGGACTTTTCCTCTCGTTCCAATACCCGAGCGAGATCGCCGGCGTGAGCATCACAAATTTCCTTCGCACGGCGTACAATGCGACGCATCCGGAGAAGAGACTTTCTGTGCTCGAGTTCCGACGACTACTCGAGTCATCGATGCAACGTTTGTCGATGGACAAAAAATTCCTCGAGAGATCGCTCAACGATGGTTTCTCTGGCGGCGAGAAAAAACGCAGCGAGATTTTACAATTGCTGACACTCAATCCGACGCTTGCGATTCTCGATGAGACTGATTCTGGGCTTGATATCGATGCGCTGCGCGCAGTGTCCGAAGGTGTCAATGCATTCATGAGCGGTTCTGCAACTTCTGACGCTGTTGATGGAGGGAATGATACATCAAATTCAGATAAGTGCATTCTTATTATCACGCACTATAAACGGATTCTTGAGTACATCAAGCCGCAGAACTTGTTCATTCTTATCGACGGTAAAATTGCTTTGAGCGGGGATGGATCGCTCGTCGACGAGCTTGAGAAGAAAGGATACGGTTGGATTGTACAGGATAGTTAGTATGAATCTATTTTTCTAAGACTTTCAAGAAATCTAATATTTCATTCGCAACTTCTTTTGGCGCGGTGAGATTGACGTTATGTCCGTGATCAGGAATCACTTCGATGCTCACGGCGCGTGCGTTCACCAAAAACTTTCTCATCTGCTTTATTCGCCTCAGCGGCGTTCGTATGTCCTTCTGGCCGACAAGAAGCAGGACTGGGCACGTTATTTTCTTGAGCAGGCTGCGTGAATCAAATGCGAGGATCGATCCGAAGCACGAGATGAGTCCTTTCGCGCTCGTCGCTGACGCGCCTCGAAGCCAGATCAAGATGTCGTTGTGCGACGGCGTCCTCGAGAAGTCCATCATTCTGTGCTCTTGTTTCGCTGGAATTCTTTTGTTGAGGCGATTTGTGAGCTCTTCGATGTATGCGATCTCAAGCCGTGATTCATCGATTGCGTCGCGGATCGGTGTGATATAAGATGTTCCAATAAGAATCATGGCTTGCGGCTGCACCTTTTTGTACATGTATTGCGCGACCATGCTGCCGAGCGAATGCCCGACGAGGATCGGCTCTGCGATTTTTCTTCTTTTGATTATTTTTGCACAGACATCAGCCATATGATCCATCGTATATTCTCGTGGGTCGTTTGGCACCGATGACTTTCCGTGACCAGGCAGATCGATGCAGAACGTGCCGAACCCTTTTTTGTGGAAGATGTGCTCCATTCTTTTCCAGACTGTGTGATTATGTACCCAACCGTGGATGAAGACGAGCGTCGGCATGTCATCTTTTGCCGGATGGTGAGTATACCACGCCGTCATTGTTTTGCTGAGTGTGAGATATGCCATGCTCTTTTTTGCCGTTGCAGTGTTGCGCAATATGATTCTGCAGGCTTGTTGCTCTTCTGATGGCATAATTGTTTATAAACTTATTCTCGTCGAGAAACAGAGGTAGAAAGCGGCTGCGAGAATACGGTATGTGCAAGAATGCGGTATGGATGGCATGCACGCAAATTATATTTTCATTCTTCTGGCGCGTCGTTTGTTGCGGCGACCACTGCGCCGTCGGCATCGAAATCATCTCGGACAGTTGCTTCGAGCCCGTCGGAATCGACGGGGAGATATAGTCTTCTTCCATCGATGAGCGAACCGTCCCAGATGTCTGCAGCGAGTTGAGTCGTTTTCTTTCGCATGCCGTAATGGATCTCGAATTGCCACGAAGAAAGACGTGAGTATCCGTGATCAAACATATCCGCTAAAAATTGCGGTCTGCTCGGCAATCTGTTCTCTCTTGGTGTGCAAGCGTTGCCGTAGTTTGTCATTGTTGTTAGAGAAGTGTCATTTACGCTGTGCTGCCGTCAAAATTATTGGTGGAAATTCTCGAATCGACGGATATCTTGAAGATACGTTAATAGCATTTCTCCTTGATCATTAGTCACTGAACCATTGTGTACGTATGCTTTGAACTCTTCTCCTGAGTTTGAAAACTTGCCGGTATCATCGTATGAATTAGCGAGGAGAATTATCGGCGATGCGTTGTACTCGAGTGCTCCCCATGTGCGCAGATCCGCGAGACGTGGTCTACGTTTGTTCACACCTTTTTCCATCGAACCGCTCATTTCAGAGAGGACGACGATTGGAATGTTGAAGTCTTTCGCCATGCGTTTGAGATGGAATTCTGCGTCGATGCAGAGTTCTTTCTTTTCCAAATCATGTACAGATGCACCAGGCACCGGCGTGACGTAACACTGGAAACTGTCGATGAATACGATACCGAGATTTCCTTTCTCTGCTTCGAAGGAGACTCGTTTGCGCACGGCCGCCAGTGTGTCTAAATTTTCATAGATAGCAAGGCCTGATCTTGCTATGGTATCTGCAGCCGCCGTTATTCTCCGTTCGTCATCTCCATTTCTTGATAAGAAATCATTCATTACAAGTTTGTAGCTGACCCGTGCTTCTGAGAGAATAATACGTCTCATCATTTCTTGCGCAGAATTATTCTGGCTGACGTACATTATTCTTTTATCATAGTTTTTCTCGATGAGATTGCTGATGATAGACAAAGCAAAATCCGCAGGTACAGCATCGGGCCGTGCACCGATGACTGCTATGCCTGGATGAAAGCCATCGGTCAGTGCATCTATGTCTTTGAATCCGGTTGGAACTCCTCCGTATAATCTCTTTTTTCTGTTCTCTGCTTGTGTTGCAATACCTTGTACAACTCTTCTCGCCAATTCAGGCGTTGTTGTGTGCCGTTCCAATGGCGCGGCTGCTTCTTCTATTTTTATGAGCTCGAGCCGTGTCTCGAGCGTGACATCGCTTGGTTGGATTGTGTGCTGTCTCGCTTTATGCAGTGCGCTTTCTAATACTTCGATGGTTGCATTCCGTGCGCCTTGTGTGCGGACGATGTTAAGATATGTCTGACTCTTTTCTGGCGCCAAGACAGGTGTGGCGATCGGCGTCGCGCTTTGCGTGAGAAAATTCCAATCGTTGATTTTGATGCCGAGCGATCTTGCCGTAGCAGTGAGAACTGTCGTATCAACAAGATCCGCATTCTTGAGATTTGCAAGCACAGTGAATGCTTGCGCATATTCTGGATTCGCAAATAAGAGAGGTTCGAGTTTGAACGACATGCCTCGGCGCATGACTGGATCGACATACATCGATCGGAGAATTGCAAGACTTGCTGCTTCTAACGATACATCTAATGATAGATCAAGTTCTGGCTGCGGACTCATTACCTGCATGGTATTTCGAGATATCTTTTAAAGGTTGTTACTTGCAGATAACTACAAGATATAGCTGTCCACGTTTACCGCCTTGTCTGGGAAAGAATATGTATTATCTCAAAATAAATTATAATGAACATAATCCTGAAGAATCATAAAGAATTATAAATCCTGCTCGTCCTCTCTCGTGCATGGTTTTAACACTGGCCACCGTTCTTGGTATCGTCGTTTCCGTCATAGCTACAATGGCTCTCGGAATGTTCTGGTATTCACCGGCCGGCTTTGGCAAAACTTGGATCAAGCTGCAAGGCTGGACAGAAAAAAGCCTCAAAGCGCAGCAAAAAAAAGCGATGAAGGAAGGCATGGCTGGTACGTGGCTTCTTGGCATTGTCTCAAATATAGTTTGGGTCGGCGTTCTTGCATTGTTCCTTGC
>CAZGJY010000108.1:0-4103 GCA_964525725.1 uncultured Methanosarcinales archaeon
CCTCGTCGGTATTCATGGCGCCGGGAGACAGCCAGACAATAACGCTCTTCATCAACGCACCGTGCTCGACGCAAGGGACATTCGACTACAGCATCAAGCTGCAGAGCAATTCACAAGCGCAGATTTTCGACCGACAGCTCATCGTCAGCAAAATAAACAATATCGATTTCATCGCGACGCAAGGCAACGTTTTGCAGAGCTGCCCATGCGTCCCTCAGACAATTCCATTCACGATAACAAACACTGGCGCGTGGCCGGAGAGTTACACCGTCAAAGCGATCGGTGGAATCGGCGACAGCGCTCAAGAGAACGTCGCAGTACCCGACGGACAGCTCTTCCTCGCACCTGGCCAGACATTTTCCGGCGCAGCATTCGCATCATATTCTTGTCAGACTTACGGCACGAAGAATTTCGCGCTCCAAGTCACAGCGAAGAACAGCGGCTCGCAAGCAACGATGCCGATACAATATAATATAGCTGCATGCTACGATTATTCCCTTGGAACGCAGCCGACAACATCAATCTGTGAGCAGGACACGCAAGAGATCGCAGCCGTCGTCAATAATTCCGCGGCATACACAAACACATTCAACATCGGTTCATCACTTCCAAGCTTCGCATCACTCAATGGAAACCAGCTCACGCTTCTTCCAGGCCAGATCGGTATCGCACCGATAGAGCTCGCTCCGCAGATCGGAGATGCTGGCAACTATTCATACACAATCAAGACGACAAGCGTCCTCGGCAACTTCTTCGCACAAACCAGCGGAACGATTGACGTCCAGAGATGTTACGACTATTCTATTGTTCCAATAGGACAGACATCGCAGAATCCCCAAGGCGGCAGCGACGCAATCAATTCGAATGCACAAAACCAGAACACCGCAAACTCGGCGACCAGTACTGCGAAATTCGACGTGTGCGCACCAGGAGAATCAGCAACGTTGACAATAACAAACAACGGCGAGCGAACACAAGAGATGCACATCAATAGTACAGATGCGCGATTCAGTGCTCAGCCAGATATCTTCAATCTCACCACCGGCGCAAGCAAAGACATCGCACTCACAATCCCGTCCGTCGGCATCGAGCAGAAAATGTCATTCTATCTCGACGTTTGGTCGAGTGCGAACCCGGGCGCCGTCACAGCAAAAGAGATAACGCTCCAACCGTACGACCTCAAGACATGTTATGGCGTCGAAGTATCGCCAGTAGTGTTCACGCTCAATAATTCGCTGACGAATCTCGCCGTGCAAATAAAGAACACCGGAATCCGTGGCGCAGCATACACGCTCGCATTGAGCGGTCCGCAATGGACGAATCTCACAAATAGTTCTGTCTTCATCCCAGCATCGCAAACAGCGACCGTCGGCATCCACGCAGCAGCTCCGCTCTACGTCGAGAACACAACATACATCGGCAATCTGACCATCCGCACGCCATATTCGCAACAGATAGTTCCAGTCAGATTCATCCTCAATCCGAGCGCAGCGCAATGGCTCCTCTGGATACTTGCAGTCGCACTCCTCTTGCTCATCGCACTCCTCATCATTCTTCTCGCAGCCCGTGCATCCAGAAAAAAGCGCATCGACCAATCGATGAGCGAAGAAGAAAAGCTTGCTCGACAGAAAGAAGCCGCACGAGCGCAAGCGCTCGCAGTGCAGCAAGCTGCGCGACAAACTGCCGCAACAGCTCGCCGTGACGCGGCGAAGATTGCGCAAGCAGAATTCGCGCAGAAACTCGCTGAGCAAGAAGAGCGCAAGCGAGCGAGAAAAGAGGATCGTAAAAGCCGCAGCAAAAAAGATACGAATCAGCAGAGCCACAGCAATTGGCTGCATCTCCTCTTCATCATCCTCATCGTCGCAATACTCCTTGCACTCCTCATGACGCTCGTCATCCGTAACAGCACAATCAATACATTCCCATCGAACACATCACTAACAACGAATGTAAGCAACTCTACAAGTCCGGCGAATATCTCGATCGTGCAGAATACATCAGCATCGAATCAAACGAATGCAACAGAAATTGTCACAAATACGACTGCAACAAATGCGGCTAATACAACTAATAGTGGCGCGGTCAATTCGACAAACACGACGCAACCGCAATCGATTTCCGCGTGGCAATCGTTCGTCAACTTCCTCTGGAATAACTTCAATATATTTGACGTGCAGGAAAATACAACGAATACGACACCAAATACGGTGTCGAATACGACGCAAAACGCAACAACGCAAAATACGACAATACAAAACACAACAACAGTAACAACACCCACTGCATCACAGAACCAGACGCAGCGAGATATCGAGCTTGCTGCAGCGAACGAATTCCTCGCGGAGAATCCGCAGAGCACGCATATATTTATCCTCGCGGAGAATCAGACAGGGATCCTCAACCTCTCGCATTATTTCATCGACCCAGACAATCTCACGCTCCAATTCCAATTCACATCAGTCAATGCAAGTAAGACGACGGCATTCATAACGAGCGGCCTTCTCTTGCTCGAGCCGCAGAAATCGTTCGTCGGCATGCAGACATTCCGCATCACTGCGACGAATGAAGCGAATCTTTCGACGACAAGCCCGCTCTTCACGCTCGTCGTCCTCGATGCGTTGCCGACGCAGCCAATCTCCCAGTCAGTGCAGATCGGACTCCTCGCATTGCTCATCATCATCGCCGTCATCGTCTACTTCGATATCCGTCTCATATCCCGCCAGTATGAATATGCGCGCACGATGCAGCAAGATAAGGATGACAAACAGGGCGAGAAAAACGGAAAAGCTAAAGATACTCAATCAGGTAAGAAGAGAAAATAATCACTGACTGTATCACCAATCGCAACAAATAATTGCATCATTTCAAATAATCCGGGTAGATAATCACAACAACTAATCACAAAAAAGAATCACAATGCTTGCGTTCAGTTTCGCAGATTTCCTCAAAACTTTCACGATTGCACTAGCGATCGCGATCGTCATCATTGCGTTCACGTGGATTTTCGCGAGATCATTCTTCTTTCGAATATTCACCGCAGTCCTGCGATCATTCTCGCAATATGTGACGAGGCTCCAGTCTGCGTCGACGGGCGCCCAAGTCCTTGACGCGCTCGCTGCATATCTGCAGCCAATCTTTCCTCAAGAGCCGCGCATCCGCATTGTCGTCTGGTTCGCATTCAACCGAAAAACGATGCCGCTCTCCGGTTACAATCTGGATCGCGAGACAGCGGCAGCGATAAATACGCTTGGCTTTCGCACGGAGCTTGCGAAAATATCTGGGCCGATGCTTGTCGACTCAGAGCTTGTCGTCGACGAAGACGTCATGCCGACGATTGCTGCGAAATTGCCACATGCTCGTCGTCTCTTCTCCTATCCGTTTGTGCACAGAGGAAGTCTCTTTGGCATCGTCCATGTCTTTCTGCCGCGCACGCACGTCGGATTCCGTCGACGATCGCTCTCACAACTCTATGCACAAGTCGCTCGCGCACGATTCATCCAGCTTGCAGCAGAGCGAGACACGCTGCGAATCGCATCAGACATCGGCGCGATCGAGCGCTCGTTCGAAGCGCTCATCGATACAGCGCCAGTCGGCATGGTCATCTGCGAGACTGATCTTTCCATCCGTTACATGAATGAGACTGCAGGGAATCTGCTCGAAGCGACGCCGCGCTCACAGGCGGGGACGTTGTTGCTCAGCCATTTCACCGATGCACAGCAGCGAAAGATGATCGCCGCAATGGCGTCGAAAATAATCGGCGCGAAGAATCACGGGAAAAAGTCTGGCGCACGCAGATCAACATCAGCGTCGTCATCCGCATCGCCATCTGCATCATCATCCACGGCATCGTCCGTATCATCCGCAACGCACACATCAGTGTTATCCGACCAAGTGCACGAATCAAGATTCAATTTCATTTCTGCCTCGAATACTCATCGCTATTTTGATATCGAGAGCTATCCGATCAGATCGTCGTCGGGGAAAATACTTGAGCTCGTCTTTGTCTTCCGTGACAACACGAAACGATATTTGCTCGAAGAAGAGCTTGCGATAACGCAGAAAGAATATCAGACTGAGCTTGAAGACAAAGTTCGTATCGCAAC
>CAZGJY010000109.1:0-4101 GCA_964525725.1 uncultured Methanosarcinales archaeon
GATCTTCACCTATGATCATTGGCGCACACTGCCGCAGAAATCTGTAAAGAATACATTCTCATCACTCTATCTGTGCGCACTCGTCGCCGCTCTCATCGGCTATATAATTAACTATATCGCAGAATTTTTCATAGATCAGTATCCTTGGATTCGTATCGTAACATATCTGCTCACCTGCAGCATATTCCTCATCATATTATTCGGCGTCCTTCGGATCGTGCACTCAGCAGCTTACTGCGAGCGTTGCTGTCCATTGATGAAGCAATCCAAGCAACAATTGAAACAGCCGCAGATTGCGCAGAAATCCCGATCCACAACTCAAAACAAACATGGCAAAAAAACGCGAAAGGCTTGAAGTCATTTATGACATCTTGCGCTCGACGATGGAGCACAAGAACGCAATAAAACCAACGCGCCTCTTGTATGCCTCCAATCTCTCTCCGCAGATGTTCAAGGATTATGTCGAAGAATTGCGGACAAAAGGATTTTTGCAGCAGAATCAGCAGGAAGAAGAAAAACGAACCTATAGTTTGACAACGAAAGGATTCGAATTCTTGCAGAAGTACAAAACAATTCTTACATTCATCGAAGATTTCGGTCTCTGACGCAGCATATCTCATGAGCATCTCTACAATTTTCCGAGTTTCACAGTTTTTAATCCAATTTATCCAATAAATGAAAATTCTATGCATAAATTAAAGGTTTGTTACTTGTAAGTAGTATAAAGTCGATAGCTTTATATAACCTTGAGATTTCGTCTTATTCGCAAAGCGCAAGTAATTGCGAACAAGCAATAATCAGAACAATTAACATCGTTTGGGAACACATGACTCGATATCAACCATTGCGGGCAAATGATAATCTAGCGAAATATGTAACACTTTCTCGCAGTGCCGCAACAAATCTCAAAGCATACGATATCGACCTTGAGCGACGCATCGACGGTTTGAGCTACAAACTTGAATCTCCCAGTGAGATCAAGAAAGCACTCTCGACATTCTCAGATATCCTCCAAGGTACATACAAGCAGAACGGCAAATCAGTCGCGCGCACATGGCAGCAGAGAAAGGAATTGCTCGGCGACGCGGCAAAGAACGTCGAAGCGCTTGTCGCGCAATCATACGGCTCAGGCGAGCTTTCGCTCGGCGACGCAAAGCAGATACTCAATTCGCTCAAAGAAAAAGTCGACATAAAATTCACGCACAACAAATACGTGCAAAGCACAGACAAACTTTCCGGCCTTCTCAGTCCGCTTAAAGGCTCGCTCACAAGGTCGGTCAAAGACTACGAGAAGATGCTCGTCGCACAGACATATCTGCCAAAAGTAAAGGCGAAACCAGGTCTCGTCTATACATCCTCATTCTCACAAACCAGCATTGGTGATCATGCCGAACAATTACGCGCAGAACGATTGCGTATAGAGTTAGAGCGAGTCAAAAGAGAAAGGTATTTTTCTTTGGCTCAAACTTCTCAGATGACTTCTGCAGGAATATTTGTGCGAGACGGCGAAAACGGTTTCGTACCACAAAAACCAGATCACGTCGGCCAGTATAAAGCTCAAGTCGCACAAGAGAAAGCTTTAGCAGATCAAATAGCGCGAAGCGATGCGCTTGCAAGAACAGTAAGAGCCACACAACAAGAGCGCGACACAGCAGTCGCGCGTGTTGGAACACTTGAGGCAGAACTTGGGCATGAGCGACGCGTGGTTGACGTGTTACGTGGTGAGTACACAAATAATCAATCGGAGATTCAAAATCTCACTCGATCACGCCGACGATGGCGATTCGCTACGGCAGCAGTCGCAGCAGTCGGTTTGGCGGCATCGCTCTACTTCGGCACTCATGCAACGAATACAGCATATGCTCGCGGAGAAGCCGCAGGAATAACTGCTGGCGAAACAAAACAATCTGAAGCCGACAGAGAAAAGATTGAACAATCATTCCAAGACGGAAAAAGCGCAGGCTTCAAAGAACAAGTTGAAGTTATTAATTCGGAAATTGTTAAAAGACTTCTTGATCGGCAGACTATTCTCAACGAAAAGATTGGAAAACTTGAATCAAATATCGCAGCGAATTCTCTAGCATCATCGCTGTCTGTCTTCTCATACGTCCCTGGATTCAATTACGGGAATATGTCTGCGGATGCAGCACCATTGATATTCAATATCACTGACTCGGCCAATATGTCTGATCTCGTCAAGAAATACAACGAAGCAGGACTGGATCGGATGCTTCACACAAAGCTACCTGCAATAGACGCATTGCAATCTTCCACGACAACTCAAAGCACAGTTCCAGGCGCGCAAGTAACAATTTCATCCTCGACATTGCCACCTCCGACATACGCCGGACAGATCGCACTCACAGACGACGCACGACGAGAATTGTCCGATCTTTTCAACAAGACGAATGACATCCAGATCGCACAGATCCAGACTGCGCACGACAAACAGATAATCTTTGGAAACAAAAACTACGTCGCGAAGAAAACCGGCGCAGCAGCGAATCAGCATACCGTGTCCTCGCTCTGGATGGATCAAGCGGATCACTCTGAAACTGAAAATCTTCAAACATTATACCGGACTGTCGAATCTCTCAAAGCGAGCGGCCTCAAGATAAAATCAAATCCTCGTGCACATGCACAGTTCAGAGCATTAGAAAAAGAAATTACAGATCCGCAGCTGCGAGATGTCATCGAATTTGCGCAGATGTCGCAGCAGCATAGACTCAATCTCTTAGGAATCCACACGTTCAGATATGGCGGCGGACAGATATTGCGAGGTGTCAAATGAGCGAACAATATACGACTGATACTACTCAGCTGAATCGACGAGATTTCCTCAAATATCTTGGTCTTGGCGCAACAGCGCTCGCCATCGATCCAAAGAATGCATTCGGATTCAGCAGCAGTCTGCAAAAATTTACTACAGCTCTGACAACTTCTCCAACTCCTCTGAGCGCAAATCAATCTCCTCTTTCATCTGCTCCATACAAATCAGGAGTCCGCATCGACACACTCAACGACAGTTGGTACGCATACGGCGTCAACGGCATTGACAAAATGGGTCTATTCTCGACAGAAGAGCCCGGCAAGTTCGACGCATATGTCGGCGTAAAGCTCGACATGGACGAAGACGTCTACAAAGCCTTAGAGAACAACGAAAAAGCAAAAGGCTCACTCGTCATCGGAATGCTTCCGCAGCTTGGAGCGAATAAAGAGCACAAAATCGATCTCTCGCTCCACAAAACGCTCGATGGAAAACTAGCTCACGGCGGATTCTTCGGCCTCGGTTTCTACGTCACATCCGGCGCAGCAGGACCTGCAGCGATACTCACAGTCGCAGAGACTGGCGCAGATTATCTCACCGATCGCTTTGCGAATCGAGATGTCGCACTCAGCACAATCGCAAATGTTCCGGCGCAATTAAATCGCACTGCGCAGGGCAGAAAAGTCTACGACGGCAGCGTCGGCGCAACGAACTATGCGCTCGCGCTCGATACAATTGTCGGCGGCAAATATCCATTCAATCCGGAACAGTTCGGAGTTAATTTTGTCGACTACAGCAAACAAGGCGGCGTCGGCAGTGCATTCGAGATTTCGCTCAAAGACCATCGCCTCAGACAGAATTGGACTGCACTTCTCGCAGGACTTCTCCTCGGTGCGGGATACAAAGGAATCAAGGATCACAATTCAAATGGCGGCTCCGGAATCAATGGCTCCGATAATACAACAATTCCGACAATCGGCCCGCTTCCTCGGCCGCACGGATAAATTAAAAAAAATATAAATGAAAAAGAAGGAGACAATCAGACAAAGGGGGCAATGCAACAATGATGACAACGAACAAACGAAGAAACACAGGCATAACTGGCGCCACTGTACTATTCATTGCAGCTAGTGTCTTTTCCATTTTACTGTTCTCTCTCCTCACAATCAGTCTCGCGTCCGCAACAGTCTTTGTCAACAATCAATTTGTCCAAGCAACATACGACACGAATAATAATCTTGTCTACTCAAGCACACCAGTCACTGACGTGAATGTCCTCGGCTATGCATGCGCAGACGCAAGCTGTTCGCAAGTCACAAGTCCATTATTCAACG
>CAZGJY010000110.1:0-4089 GCA_964525725.1 uncultured Methanosarcinales archaeon
CTTTTGTTTCTCTGAACACTTTTTCAAGTTCATCAACAACTTTTTTAGGATAATGGACTTGGATGACAATGTCGCCATATGTGCCGAAATAATATTCTTTGTCGAAATCAGTGTGATGAGGGTTGATCGCAGTCTTTACGCCGATCGATTCGTAGAATTTGAGTGCATATTGATCGAGGAGCGTCGCACTGTTGCAGAGCACATACGATTTCACTCCTCGCTTCACGAGTTTGCCCATCAATTGGCGTTCTCTGTCAGGATGCAGGAGCTCTTCCCATGCATGCGCGCCTTGCCAGCAGTTGTAGGTTATTCCTTTTGCTTTGTAATGCTTGAGATTCGCGTACCAATCATCAATTATCTGCTGCCAAAATTGCATCATTTCGTTGCACGATTGGAACGTGAACACGGTGATTTCTTGATTTATCGAGTCGATATTTGCCGGCATGCTCTTTTTTTGCGAAAGGAGATTTGTCGCGAGCTTGTCCATGAATCGTTTCGACTCAAGCACCCACTCTTTGCTGATCGCGAATGATTTACCGTCTTGGATTAGGACTTTTGCAGCGACGAGCTCGAGCACTGCTTTACGCACCGCTTGGAATGTGACGCTGCGGCCATAGCGTTTCTTGATGAGATTCGTCAGCTCGATGAGTTTGAGCGGATATTCACGCGTAAGGATTGTGAATATGAGATTCTTGATTGAATCATCTTTTCCGAGCGGAAGTGTGATGTTGAGTGCCATTTGTTTAGTGCCGCCTCTTGTTGACTTATATAGTTCAATACAGAATTTAAGCTTTTTGGTTTAATACACATTGAACCGAACAACTATCTAGCATTTTGTGTGTTTGAGTATCAGTCAGTGATGATTTGGAGTTCAAGCTTCAACACTTCTGACGGAGAAAAAATGGAAACTGAAACTGAAGCTCAAGCGAAAACAAATGCTTTTTTCAAAGCAGGATTTTGTGCGCTTGCAGCATATTCTGCGGCATTGACTGGCGTTTTGATTGGTAGCTCACCGCAGAACAGAGAGCCATACATTGTGCCGCAAACTATTGAATCAGTAGAGCTGCATAGTGCACCAGCCGATCATGGTATTTTGCTTGTGGCGAGAAACAAATCGGTGCAAGTGCCGAGCATAGATGCGCTTGTAGAGGTTATGCCGCGATCATACCCTGGCGCGACATACGCGTTGCCATATGCTCAGATTGAAGATCGTGCTGGTCATCCTTTCACGACACTCTATGTCCGAGCAAAGTGAGGAGCATACGATGACTGATTCTGACGACTATTATGGGAACCAGATGTTCCTAATCACAGGTGCAAGCGGCAACCTTGGTTCTGCATATGCTGCCTACCTTTCTCATTATCGCGGGAGGATATATGGTTTAGTTCGACATGAGGTTCAAGAATCAATACCCCGCGTTAAATATATTCAATGTGATCTGATGAATCAAGGCTCAATTGATACTGCTTTGCACGCTATTTCCCTTAAGAATACTTCTACATTGACATTGATTCACACAATCGGCAAGTTCAAGTTTGAAGCAAACAGTACTCTGCGACGAGCAAATGATGCGATTGACACGGATGTGTTTGAGTCCAATGTTACAACATACAAAAACATTGTACACTCTCTGTTGGATAAACGAAATCAATGTAAATCAGCAAAAACTATGCCGATAAAATCAATACTATTTGGTTCTTTGAGCGACGGGCACAATATTCCTTGGTGGCATTCTTACTCAGTTGCAAAAAACAGTCTAAAAGAATTAGCAGAATCATTTGCGGCCCAAAATGAATATTTTTCGAGTTTTTGTTTCAATCTTGGAAGCTTGAATACCAAAGAAGAACGAGATTTGCGACCATGCGGTGATCCGCGATTCTGGGTAACGCCTCAGAAAGTTGTAAAGCAATCAATGGATTTTGTTGAAGGATTTCGAGATCCTGTCATAAGATATCATGATATTTTCGCAGAGTGGCCGCATTTTTCGAAAGACTATTATGACAATCATTGTGCGTTGTTACAGAAGTGGAAGCGGGAGATGAGTCCGCTCAACTATTCGATTTGATGGCGGAATTGGTCTTGCCGGAATTGACTTGACATATGCGCAGCACAAACTTTAAAAGCACTTAATCCGGGATTGGATGTAATGACGACAAGCTGGTACAAAGAGTTCGGATTCCGCAACTATCCGCTCGATCCTCGTTCCAACCCCAATCTTATCGGTGTCGACAAACAAGAAGACGAACTCGTCAATTATATCCTTCAGGGCAATATGTGCCTTTTGTGCGGTTTCACGGGCAGCGGAAAGACGAGCATGCTTCGCCGCATCCAGAAAAATCCGAAACTCAAAGGTATCCAATTCGTCTTCATCTCGGCGGACGGCGTCGACAAGCAATATCAGATTGATAATGCAATCAAGAGTTCTAAATCTTTTGTTGATATGTTGTTGTTCCGAAAACCTCGGAAAATTGTCGTTCTCCTTGACGAATCACATCTCGCGAACCGTATTCTCACTGAATCGATCAAGAGCAAATGGAATTATGTCTATCCGAACGGCGACAAGATGATACAATCAGTCATCGTGTCGCAGATCGACTCGCAGCTCGGCACGAATTTCTCTGGTTCGTTCATCGACCGACTTGGTCATCGAAAAGTCGAAATGCGACGCCTCGAGCCGGAAGAGCTCATCCAAGTCCTTCGCCAACGATTGCATAATGGTTCGAAGAACATCGCTGATATGTTTGATGAAGACGGCATCCAGTTCCTCGCGAAATCCGCCGACGGTTCTGTCCGTGCACTCCTCGAGTATGCCGATGTCATCTATCGAAAGCTTTACGATATGGATGACAAACCGCTCTTCAAGAAAAGTTTCAAGATCGACAAAAGTGTTGTGTTCAATCTTCTCCAGACAGCAGGTCTTGGCGTCTACGATAAATCAAAGGACGGCTCGAAGAATAAATTCACAAAGCTGCTGTCTAACGAGCATACTCGCGAATCGATCGACATGTTCGAGAAGCTCGGCGCGTTGTCTGCGATAAATCTCGCGGAGAAACTTGACAAGCACAAAAAAGAAGCGCTCGAAGTCATCCAAGAATTGCTCGACCACGAAGCGCTCGTCGAATCGCATAAAGATGATGACGGCGAATCATATTATGTCCTTGCGCCGATGTTGCGGCGAGAATTGATCAAAGCGTAATTGCGCTCCTTAAGTTAGAGTTTTGGTTTCTTTTTTTGTGCAAGAATTTTAAAACTTATTCTGTGTTCGTGTAGTCAATGAGTCGCTGAATCTCATCGTCATCTATTTGCACGAGCGGCGGCATGACGTCTAAGTTCATTGTGTTGCCGTCCATCACAGCGAGCGCTTTCCAGATCGGCGCTTCTCCGCCGAATTGTTTTGCATTTCGCAGGACTGCTTCTAGGTTTGCGTCGAGATTACTTTGCATTCTCATGACGTCTCTATGATGATGCAAGAGTGCTGCGTCGTGGATTCTTCCAATAAGTTTTGCGCAAACGCTCCAATTAGATGAACCGGAGATTGTCGTAAATGGCAATTGGTATTTATCTTGGCCGTTGAGATCGTGCAGTTTTGTGAGCGATGATCCTATCCTTCGATCATTGCCCTCAATATATTGATACGTCGCAGGTTCGTAATTTGTCTGAATGCAGAATTCATTGAAGAATTGGTCGCTTCCTGAATTTTTTACGCCGATGAATCTGTTTCCAACTATCTTTTTCACATGGCGTAGTGCATCTGCGGTGAGCGGTGTCGCTGATTGAAGAGTATTGTACGCAATGATCGGTTTATCGCACAATTCGCCAGCAGTAGCATAAAATTTTATAGCAGCTGTATCGTTGCCCAATACCTCGACGAGCGGAGGTGCGAGCAAGAATCCATCGATTGTGCGCTCGTTTGCAATCTGTATTCGCTCCTGCGCTTGATCCGCAGTTCTTGCCATTATTCCGATGTATACTGTTTTTGTCGGATGCAGTTGCTTGATCGCATTTGCCGCTGTGAGCGCGGATTCAAATTGAGGCTCGCCGAAGGAAGATCCTTCACCATTATGTCCGCCGACAACGACGCCCGAAAT
>CAZGJY010000111.1:0-4075 GCA_964525725.1 uncultured Methanosarcinales archaeon
AGGGCGTGCTGGGCCATATACACTTTCAGACAAAGATTGGCAGTCATATCTTGCAGAGCATGAAAGCTCAAGCATCGGCATCTGTTTCAGCCAATCGACAGTTCTCATTGATGTTGGCGCATTCTTCGCACAATACAAACTTGCAAGCCAGTTTCATGATTGCATGAATGCAGTCGCTCGCTCCCTCTGCATCGCAAACTCGCTTCAGCGAAAGAATCAAGTAGAATACTTCAGGCATGTCCTTACAAACCCTCAGATCGCAGCTCACCAATTTTTCAGCACCGCAAGCCAAACCATACGCTTGCTCAATTATCAGCAATATCTCACCAAAGGCAATGGAACGTTTGATGCAATGTCATTGTTGCACCTGCTCACCGAAGCAAAGCAACAAGTCGAACAAGTCGCAGCAAACCAAACTATCATCTTCCTCTCCTGCGGAATGCCCTTGCGCTTCAATATAGGAATTGCACAAGCATACCGTCGAGGTTTGGAGCAATCATCTGTCAGCGAGAATTATTGGCAATCAATCACAATCACAAAAGCACAGGATTTGTACAACAAGAAGATCCGCGAACAGCTCTTGCTCCAAGAAAAATTCAAAGAAGCATTCACGCAAGGATTTGAATTGCGCTGCGTGCGTGAAGGGCGAACCACACCACAAGAAGTGTTCAGCGAACTCAGCCTTCTCCTCTCGAGCTACAAATTTCCATTCATCTGCTATAAATTTAGTCTCCTTGAAGACGAGAACCTCACACTCAAGCAATTCATGCAGTAAAACACAAGACCTAACCAAATAAAAACGCTAAACAAAGAAACGACACTAAACATGACAGAAATAAGCAAACCCAGCGCGTGGGATGCATGGCGTGAAGCCCTCAGCATAATCCGAGATAGCGGCGAGAAGCAGAAAGACTCGAACAACCGAGAATTCCGCGAATTACGCAATCTGATGATAACAATAGAGCGCACAAATCAAGGAATTTTCGAGCCGATACTCCATCTCTCGCGATCAGACAAATGGGTGTATCCTGATCTTGCAGAAGTAGCAAACGTCATCCTGCATCCAGAATCAGTCTCAGCATATGATTATAGTTATGCAAAACGGCTTTTCGCGACTGTTGACAACAAGAATCAGATCGATGATTACGTCATCCCTCTCTTGCAGAAAGATCCAATCACTCGGCGTGCTGTTGCAACACTCTTCGACCCAGGCGTTGACAGCTCGACAAAAAACAAAGAAATACCCTCAATGATTGTCTTTGATTTCAAAATACGGAATCAACAATTGCACGTCACTTGTTTCATCCGTAGTTCAGACGTATTCATCGGTTGGCCTGCAAACGTTTATCAAATATCAGTCATACAGGAATATATCGCAGGCAAACTCAAGATCGCGATCGGTCAGATAACAACGATTGCTGCAAGCGCGCACATCCATTCGGATCATGCAGCTGAAATTGAAAAATTGCTCAAAAAGAGTTAAAGCAACAGTGCAAAGAAAAAATATGAAAAGACTTGTTCAGAAATTTAGAAAACACGTGCAGATTCTCGCAGCAAATCCCGCTTTCGTGCATCATAAATGGTATAACAAATATCATCTTGAAATTGTTGAACGAATTGCGATTGAACTCTGCCAAAGATACAAAAAGGCAGACAAAGATTTAGTCATACTACTCGTTTGGATGCACGATTATGGCAAGATTGCGCTTGATAACAATACGAAAGATCTCATCAAAGCAAAGAAAGCTCTTCAAAAAATTGGATTTGAAGAAGAAACAATAAAAAAAGCAGCACAATACATCGAATCGACGGATAGATATGAGTCGCTCAACCAAGCGCCAATTGAAGTGAAAATTATCTCTTCAGCAGATGCAGCCGCTCATCTTGTCGGTCCATTCTATTCTTTGTGGTGGTATGAAAATCCTCAAAAGCGCATTGAAGATTTGATTGATGGTGACATCAAAAAAGCACTCAAAGATTGGAACAAAAAAATAGTCTTGCCTGAAATTAAAAAAACATTCCGTGAGAGGCATCGTGTCTTGCTTGAGCAGCGAGATATATTAAACCACAAATTCTTGAAGTAAAAAGAAATAATAACGAGAAGACTAAAGCTAATACGTATCAAATTCATACACATTTCTTTTCGGCGGTATAGCGCCATCACCATCGCTTTTCCTATTTGGCGTCGGCAAACCAATGATTGATGGCAACGGCAACCCTTGCGAAGATTGAGAATAAGGTGAAGATGCAGAGGGCGACTGCTGCGCAGATGATGGCGGCTGTGAATATACTGGAGAATTATCGCCGAACATTGCGGCAAAACCATCCGCAGCAGATGAAGAAGACTGTGCAGAAACGTTTGATTGGTTTAATTGATTTGAATGTGACAACATCTGCAAATTATTCTGCGAAGAAGGTAATGGCGACGTGAACGGATTCACATATCCTTGATTTGAGTTTGGATTTACGCTCAAGTATCCCGAAGACAAATACACTCCGTCGCTCGCAATCTGTTGAAGTAGCGCAATCGCTCGCCGGATGTCTGCAAGAGAATCTTTGCTCGTATCGATTGTGATAATCATGGAATACCTCGTTGCCAAACTCATTTAAATAATTTAATGATTTATCACACCAGTCACATTTATTCAACTAATAGAGCTAGCTTACGGAGAAGAAGTCAAATTCCCCAACCGCAATGTGGACAGAAGCGATACGTCGCGTGGAATTGGTTCTTGCAATTCGGGCAGACTTTGTACTGAATGTGTTGAACAGATCCGCCAACAGCAGAATGAGCCGCGTGAGTGCCTGAGTGATGTGAATAGTGCTGCTGCTGATTTTGTTGTTGGTGCTGCTTTTGTTGTTGAGGCAAATGCTGATGCGACGCTTGCTGCTGTTGCAATAATTGCTGCTGACGTATGGATTGTTGCTGCGCCAACTGCTGCGCGTGTGTAGCATGAGCCATTTGGGCTGCATGCGCAGTATGAGCGTGGGATTGCGGATGGTACTGAGACTGATGAGTTCTCGACGATGATGAAGATGTCGTTTGATTTTGGTCGCTGCTCGCCGGCTTGCTTAATTTAGTGACAATAACCTTTCCAACGCCATAGAGAGCAATAACAATACCAACAATCACAAAGAAGGGTAAAGAACCATCGCGCAGCGACCAACCCGCAACGACTGCTCCGATGACGAAGAAAATCCAACCATTGATCGATGCCATAAGTTTTTATTCGTCCGAATTGCAGTAAATTGCAGTATTTACCTGTAATCTACGTACAATTTATTTACGTTTCACAAGCTCTTTCTTGCCATACATGTACGGCCAAAGCACTTGCGGAATACGGACAGTTCCCTCTTTTGTCTGATTATTCTCAAGGATTGCGACAAGCGCACGGCTCGTTGCAATCGCTGTATTATTGAGTGTGTGTGGGAAGTACTTCTCACCATTCGGCATCTGTACACGAATACCAAGCATGCGGGATTGCGCCTCGGTCAGATTTGAGCACGAAACAACTTCTATGTATCCATTCTTTCGCGGCGACCAAGCTTCAATGTCGCATGCGATATGCTTCAGATCATTAAGATCGCCAGTACACAGACCAAGAACGTGGATCGGCAAACCGAGCTTTGTGAATATTTCAATGCTGATATCTTGCATTTTTTGGTAGAATTGCATAGACTCATCTGGTTTGCAGATGACGACCATCTCTATTTTATTGAACTGGTGCGTTCGGAAAAGTCCGCGCTCATCAAGACCGTGGCTTCCTCGTTCACGTCGGAAACACATAGAATAGCTCGTCTGCATCAACGGAAGTTTTTTTTCGTCTATTGTTGTGCCAATATAGCGTCCAATGAGCGAATGCTCGCTCGTTCCAATCATATAGAGATCCTCGCCTTCGATTTTGTAGATCTGGTTGTCCATATCGGCAAGATCAACGACGTTTCGAATGACATCGCGTCGAAGGAAGTATGGCGTCTCGACATAGGTGAATCCATGACCGACAAGCGTGTCGATCGCGAATCGTAATAGTGCTTGATTGAGCAACGCGAGATCTCCTTGTAAATAATAGAAACC
>CAZGJY010000112.1:0-4046 GCA_964525725.1 uncultured Methanosarcinales archaeon
GAGTGCGGTGACGATGTCGGGTCTGATGCGCATTCCTTTCTCGTCGACGAAAACGACTCGGTCTGCATCGCCGTCAAAAATGACGCCAAAATCTGCGTGTTCAGAAACGACGCGTCGGCTCAATTCGGCAGTCGTCGTTTCGATGAGAGGATTAGGTTCATGCGCAGGAAAATTGCCATCGGGTTCTTCGTTGAGGATGATAAGTTCGTGCTTTGTTCCCGCGAAAAGAGAAACAAGAATTGGCGCGACTGCGCCGTTGCTGCAGTCTGCGACGAATCGCAACGCAGATTGGTCGGGGACATATCGTAGCAGCTGTTCTGCGAATGCGCGATAGTGTGGTTGTTCGGATTGCGAGAGTAAATTTGACTGATTGGATTGTTGTAACCCTGATGCTGAACCTGGGCTATCGCTATTTGGCAGCATTGCTTTCATCAAACTCTCGATATCTGAGAGTCCAGATTCATAACCTATCGGAATCGCGAATTTCTTGCACAGTTTGAATCCGACATATTCTTTGGGATTGTGCGACGCAGTGACCATGATTCCGCCATCGGATTTATGCATATTGACTGCATGCCAGACCATCGGCGTCGTGCACAATCCGATATCGATGACTTTTATTGCGTGCGCAAGCAATGAATCGACGAGTGCCGTCGAGAGCACATCGCTGCCGATGCGCTCGTCATGTCCGACAACAACAATCTTCGGCTTGTATTGTTCGACAAATGCGACTCCGAGTAGTTGCGCAAAGCGTGCATCAATCTCTTTCCCAAAAATCCCGCGAATATCATAACTATGGAAAACGCCAGTCATACAGAATCCTCTTTTCCTAGCAGAATGGAAACATACTGTTGCTGCTCAACCTTTCACATTCGTATACTGTTTTAAAAACGTTTTCACGACATTTGCGAAAAATTGCAAGATGACCTTGATGTTCACTTCGCCCAGCTATATGAAAAGCCGAAGGCAGTATTTCTCGGCAACGAATGTCCGATTGGCTGCGTGTTCGTGACAAACAAACTTGCACTCGTGCTTTTCTGTCCATGTGGTGCATATGAAAGCGTTCCAGTTGTTGTGGAATTCATTATGCCGTGCGTGCCAAAGTATGATCCCACTGACATGCCTGTTGTATTTTGAATCGACGCAGTCAAGTCGCCGATTGATGTATTGAATTTTTTGCTGGCGCTTAGATTAAGCGACGCATATGCTGCGTGCGGTGATACTGTCGGCACAGCAATGATTGTGCCGATCGACTCGTTCACCGATCCATACTTTGCTGAGAACGATGGCATAGCGTAAAATTCTGCGAATTTGCTGTTGCCATTCTTGAAACCAGTGACTGCGAATGGCAGATTATTTGTTGCAAGCGTCACAGTTTGCATGTGTGGCACTAACGTCGAAAGATCACGATTATCTCCGATTGAGACTGTTGCATCTTTGTATGGCACAGTGACTGTCGTTGAAAGCGTCGGCGCATCGTGGATTGTGAATCCGAATGTGCCGATTTGCTTAGTTTCAACGCCAGTTTGGATTTGAACAGCTGGTGTTGATTGTGCATATGCTGAAGACGCAGCAAGTCCTGCAGAAAGAATTCCTGCAGAGATTATTTGTTTGAGTGTGTTTTTCATGTTAGTGCCTCTTAAGTTTATTTTATGTCAAACGGCAACTGTAGCAAGTCGCACAATGATTTTATTTTTGCAAATGATGTGGCGTGAATTTCTATTGTGCCGTCCGTTATTGGCGATTGCATTCCTCTATATTGCTCACCACTGGAGAACCGTGAGCCACGCCGCACGAGTACTGAATCGACGTTAGCAGCGCTGAATCGATCGTATGCAACAAAACCATCAGGTAAACGATATGTTCCGCCTCTTGTTTTGCTATCATGAACGTTCTCCATGCCCCGAGATGTGTGCAAGCACTTTGCAATGTTATTTTTTTCCAGATCCGCAATTCTTGCTTCGCATGAAAGTGTTAATGAATAACGCTCTGAGGGGTTCGTTATGTTCAAAAGCGGGCAATAGACGTGTTTCGGATTTACATCGTTACGATAAATTGCTTCAGTTGTTTGTTTGATCATGTTTGTTCCTCTTTAGTCATAAACTTCAATACTTTTGAGTGGTGACAAAGAACCATATTAATGTTTGTCCTCCTAAAAGGAACTACATCTTTATAAAGACCAAAATCTCGTCGAGATTGAAGCAGAAAATATGTCCGAAAGACACGCATGGATACGCAGATACTCGAAGATTTGGGCTTGACAAATGCTGAGATTAAGACGTATTTATCACTCCTTGATATCGGCTCAAGCACAGCCGGTCCAATTCTGGAAAAGTCTGGTTTGCAAAACTCAGTCGTCCATCGAAGCTTGCATGCGCTCATCGAGAAAGGGCTCATCAATTATGTTCTTGAAGGGAAACGACACGTCTATAGTGCGACAGATCCTGAACAGCTCCTTCATTTTCTTGATGAAAAAAAACGCAGAGTGGCTGAAATCTTGCCAGAACTCAAAGCGCGCCAGCATTTGCGCCGACCAAAGGAACAAGCACAATCTATCGTGGTATTCGCGGAGTCAACCAAGTATACAATCAGATGATCAATGCGCATGGCAAAGAATACAACACATTCGGCGGCGGAAAAGAATGCGCGATGCGCATGGGAATTTCGTGGTGGAATAATCTGCACACAAAACGCGTCGAGAAAAAACTGCCTGCGCGCCAAGTATTCGACGAAACAGTACGTTCGCACGCAGGCGATATTGAATCCAAGCAGTTGACAAAAGTGAAATATCTCTCTGCAGAATTTGCATCGTTCCAAGAAACGGTGATTGTCGGCGACTATGTCGCCGTCACTGTGTTCGCAGAAGAGCCATATTCATTTTTGATGCATGATCCGAAAGTCGCGGAAAGTTATCGGAAATATTTTGAAGCGCTCTGGCAGCTCGCTAAAAAATAATATCTCCGAGAATACCTTAGTAGCTTGAAGCCCTATCAATACGAATGTACTGATGTTGAAAATGACAGCATAAGTTTATTAACGAAAACACAGGAAACAGAACAAAACAGCAGCAGAAGCAATAGACTGGATAATTTTTGAATTTATTTGGACGAAAAGAGGAGAAAAGAGGATATGTACGATATAGTCATTGGGCGTGATGAAGGAGATCGCAAACGCTACGGCAAACGCGGTACAATTCTCATTGGCAAGCATTACGTCAAGATGGGTCAGACCACTTCTCTCTCAAATGAAATTTACATGGATATCACGCGCAGCCACGTCATGTTCGTCTGCGGAAAGCGTGGCGGTGGTAAATCATACACGCTCGGCGTCATCGCCGAAGGACTCGCCGACATCGATCCTGACATCGCGCAAAATCTTTCCATCGTCATTCTCGATACGATGGGAATTTATTGGACGATGAAATACGGCAACAAGAAAGAAGAAGACTTATTGCGAGAATGGAATTTCGAGCCGAAAGGACTTCCTGTCGTCATCTACACTCCTATTGGATTCCACACTGCATACAAAGAGAAAGGGATTCCAACGGATAAACCATTCTCCATCCGACCTGCAGAGCTCGCAGCCTCAGACTGGTGCGCTGCGTTTGAATCAAATCCGAACAGCGACGTCGGCGTTCTCATTGAGCAAGTCATCTTCGAGCTCAAAGAATCAGAGAAAGATTACAGCATCGCAGATATCATTTCTGCAATAGAATCTATCGAAAGCAGTGGAAACAGCACGGCGAAAGTCGCGGCAATCAATCATTTTCGCAACGCAGAGCATTGGGGGCTATTTTCTGACGAGGGAACGCCGCTTGCAGAGCTTGCAGCCGGCGGACAAGTCACAATTCTGGATATATCTTGTTACGCGACGAGCGAAGGCGGTTGGGCAATCAAGCAAATGGCCGTCGGTCTCATCGCACAAAAATTATTCTTGCACAGAATGCTTGCAAGAAAAGACGAAGAATATGCACAAGTCCATAAATCAGTCAATTATTTCGGTGAAGCAGACGACGCGGGTAAACAACAGGATCCACTTGTCTGGTT
>CAZGJY010000113.1:0-4032 GCA_964525725.1 uncultured Methanosarcinales archaeon
GACCTCAAGATCCGCATATGTTCCACTCGCCGCAAAACTTACTTGAGAAAAAAGAGCGATTGCAAAAAGAAAGATAAGAATGAAAACAAACCCGGCTGCGGACATCCTCTTTGTCGCAGTTGCACCCCAAACACTCTTTCCCATACCCTTACTAATACTGATTCTTTTAAAAAAGTTCAGATGCTATTGGCGAAATAGTAATAGAACATACGTGCAAAAACCAAACAAGTGAACAAAAGTATCGCAACCGAATCAACAGAATCCTAAATAAATTCTAAAGAAAAAGTAGCGAGGGATAGATTTGAACTATCGACCTCCGGGTTATGAGCCCGACGGGCACTCCAGACTGCCCTACCTCGCTATTGGATAAAATTTAAAATGAATCAAAAATAGCGCCGTTTTCACACAAAAATTCTCGTGTAAAAGCTGCAAGAAGCAGTCAAAGAGGTATGTTTATAAATGTTATCTCCGCAATTCCGACGTGATGGGCGCGCAACGATTCCTCCGCTGGGTCATATCGAGCATTGTTGCATTCGTCATTGTCCTTCTTCTCATCAATCTCGTTACGAGTTTTTTCATCAATCTCTCTGTTGATACAACTATTCCAATTATAGTGAGCACTGTCTACGATTACGCATCGCCGCAGGCGCAGCAACCAGTCATCGCCCTTGTCGACTCGATGTGCAACGATCTCAATGACCGATCGCAGAACGGACCGACGACGCAAGCCGCTTGCCTGCCGCAGAACCAAGAGTCATTGCAGAAAATTTGTGCACAGCTCGAAACGTTGCCAAAAGATACGCAGGATCAATACCGTGCAGCCTGCGAAGCATTGGCTGATGGATCGCTCCAGAGCGATTGCAATCCGGCAATGGACAACGAGACGATCGATCTCACACAGAGCTGTAAAGAGCTCAACGCAAGCCAGATAACGCACAATGATTTTCTCGTCACGACTTTCTCTCGTCTTGCCGAGCAACAAGTCAACGCTGCGCTTGCGCAGAGCGACACAAATCTTTCACCAAATTCCTATACTAATACTACTAACACTAATGGCACGCAAGACATGAGCGCGGCTGGCTCGCTCAAGCAACATGATGCGAATAACGCGAATGCTGTAACTGATGCAGCAAAAATGGCGCAGTTGAAGGAAGCTTTCAACATCATCAAAGAATCGCAGAACAAATATCTTGGCTGGAAACTTGCTGCTGTCGTCCTTCTCTTTGTTCTGTGGTATCTCATCAGCGAGTCTGTCTCTGATTTCGTGCAGAAAGTTTCAAGAATGTTCTTCTCTATCGGCATGCTTATTTTCGCGATCTGGCTCGTCTCGATCATTTTGTCACACTTCTTCCCCCCCGACACAAGTATCCTTCTGCAGACAATAACTGGCACTGGAGACGGAACGCAGCCACAGCTTGCACAACTATTGCCGCTCTTGCCCGTGATCGTACTTGGACTCATTGGCGAAACCGTGCTCATCATCGGTTGCGCCGGCATCAGCATCGCATTCCTGCTCTATCTCATCCGGCGATATTTCTTGGACGCTCGCTCACAAGCGCAACAAATCTAGCGCCGCGAGAGGAATGAAGAGTACTACCTTTTTCTCGACGAGAGCGCATTTTGTATGACCACAATATATTTAAACGTCCCGCTGGTTTCTTCGCATGTTATGCAGTTAATATCAATCAACCACATGCCGTGGTCGCATACACGCAGGCAAAGCCCGCGGTCGCGTCCACACCCATGAGGTAAACCATATGTCGTGGTCGCATAACTCGGTATTGCGCAGGATTGCTAAGAACCGTTGTGACGTTATTGTCGCAACTGTCCTTATGATCACCTGATGTATCGGAAACGGTAATTCGAATCTGGACAATTGCAAGGGTTTTCATAAACTCGCAAAGATCCTGTCCGTAAGGATTGTGGGTTCAAATCCCACCCACGACGTTAATTTTTAATTTCATCACATACATTTTACTTTCAAAAAAGAGCGAAAGGAATTTTGGTATGGAACACAAAAAACCATCACGAGCTCTTGCTATTTCTCCGCGGACCAATCAGATATATGATCTGGCTGTGTTGCGCAACATCTTTCCAGATTTATCGTCGGGAAGACATGCGATTGCGCAGATAAATCTCAATGATGTAATATATGCAGCGGCTTTGGAGCAGAAGCTTGATTGCTGGGATAAGCCGGCAGTCACGCAGAGGCTCATTGACGAATATACTGCTCGTCACAACCTTCTCTACACATATGGTGGTTGGATGGAATGTCGGGACTTTTTGTGGCAGAATACATATATGCGTGCGGAGAATAAATTCATCCATCTTGGTGTGGATATCAATGTTCCCGCAGGGATTGCAATTAGTTCTCCACTTTTTGGACGAGTGATCCATACTGATTATGATGGCGGTTCAGATGTTGACTGGGGAACGAGTCTTGCGATCGAGGGAGGAAAATATGTCTACATTTTTGCTCATCTTGCGAAAGAACTTTCAGTCAAGGAAGGTGACATTGTTCATCCTACAAAAATATTAGGGACTGTTGGGACGTGGCCAGATAACGGTAATGTGTTCAATCATTTGCACATACAAGCAATTCCGACACACGTCTACAAAAAACACAAGCTCGCAAATTTTGTGAATCTTGACGGATATGGTCGCATGGGCGATGAGAGGAGGTTGTCCTATGCCTTTCCAAATCCATTGCTCTTGCTTGCGCAAAGAAACTAAACAAGCGAACACGCACAAACATTTGCAGTGCAAAGTTTTTTAACCACTGGACGGCCAAAAAATGAGACATGGCAATCGCAATCGGCATCATCTGCGCATGTATCGCAATGATCGGCTGGGGCGTCGGCGATTATCTTATCCAGCGAACATCACGTAGTCTTGGCGATTGGGAAACGCTGTTCTTCATCTCAATCTTCGGCGCGATTGTCATCTATCCATTCATTGACAGCGAAGTGGCACAACTCTTTGTGCACCCAGATATGCGTCTGCTTTTTCTCTGCGCAGCGTCGCTCGTCCTTCTCGTCGCTGCGCTCCTCGAATTCGAATCGCTCAAGAAAGGCAAGCTTGTCGTCGTCGAGCCGCTCTATGCGCTCGAGATTCCAGTCTCCGGCCTTCTCGCGTTCTTTTTCCTTGCAGAAAAGATATCGTTCGGACAAGTTGCACTCGTCATTCTGTTGATCATCGGACTCGTCCTCGTCTCCATTCGCTCAACGCGACTCAAGCATATTTTCTCGCGCACGGGCGCAAAGCTCTGGCTTGAGAAAGGAGTGCGCATTGCAATCCTCTCGACGATTTGCATGGGCGCGGTAAATTTCCTCTTCGGCGTCGGCGCAAGACAAACAAGTGCACTGATGATAAACTGGTTCACCGACGCATTCCTCGCCGTCGCATGCCTCGCATATTTAGTATTCGCGCGAAAGACGCATGCACTCTCCGTCGACATCATGAAGAATCGTTGGACCGTGCTTACCATGTGTTTCTTCGATACAATCGCATGGATCGCATTCGCTTATGCAGTGAAGCTTGCGCCGATATCGATCAGCGTCGCGCTGTCGCAGAGTTATATCATAATCACTATTCTTTTCGGCATGTTCGTCAACAAAGAGAATATCAAGACGCATCAGAAGATCGGGCTCATCCTCTCGATCGTCGTCGCTATATTGCTTGCGGCGTCATTCTAATATATAATCTGATGTTTGCGCGCAAGTAATCCATGGCAGTTATTTCTGTTAGATAATTCTGATAGCGAATTTGTAGTTTGATACAACACAAAATTCAAGAAATCTATTTTGGCGCTTGTGCATCAACAATTTTGTATCCACCGCGACCTAGATGTAATGTGAGGTCTCGCGGTGCTTCTGGTCTAACGTCGAGAAAATGAGGTTCGACGACATGCCGGTCTATTGAATCGAGGTCTAAACTTGTCCTTTGAGTTCCATTTGTCAGACTTGCGACGTAATCTCCTGCTTCTTGCGAAACTCCTGCATAAACGCGGACAAGTTGCGCTCGAGCTGTATA
>CAZGJY010000114.1:0-4032 GCA_964525725.1 uncultured Methanosarcinales archaeon
GGAGTCACGCTCACAGCAGTCGTCAATGGTCTCGACATCACTGGTGATCAGACATTGCTCACACCGTACCTCAATGCAACTCTCGTCGTCAATAATGTGACGTATACGTTGACAAATGTATATATTCCGGCGATTGCACAGAATGCAGCTGCAAGCGTCAGCGTTTTATCGGCGGACAATACGTTCCTTGGCAATGCAAACGCAAGCGTCCTATATTGGTACAGTAATATCCTCAACGCAAAAGCAGTATTCACACAGTTCGATAGTTTGAGCGTGCAAGTCGTGTATCCATACACGTCGGCAAATACGAATGTCACGCTGCTCAGCTTTGATGGAAGCAGCGGTACTGACAATAACATCACACGACCAACACTGACAATCGCGAACGGCAATGCAACGTTTGCTGCAAGCGGCTTTGGCGTTGCGATCGGCGAAGATGCAACTGCACCGAGCATCGTCGATCTGAGCGTGCAGAGTGTTGCAGATACGACTGCGACAATCCTCATCTCAACAACTGAGCCAGCATCATGTCGAATCTCGACACACATCGGCACGTATGGAAATATGACGCTCTACAGCGAATTCGCAGTTCCTGCTGAATATGTCGATACGCCGATCACGCTCAATAATCTGCGCTCAGGCACAGGCTACACGTATTATGTGAGTTGCATCGACCGATATGGCAATGCGATGAATACATCGCTCAGCCTTGCGCTCACAACGACTGGTACTGCAAGCGATCAGACGAGCATCGGCGACACGACAACAACGACGACGACTGGCACAACAAGCAGCACTTCAACACTTTCGTCTGGCGATCGTGATCTGGTCACAAGTCTTGGTCGCGACCCAAGCCAATATGTGAGTATCAGTGAGCACGACAGCCAAAGTTCAGTGTCAAACACACCCGTCGATATTGCGCAACTCCTCAATTATACTGCAAAGGTGAGCGGACAATTGATCCCGACGACGACAACCACAAGCGCAACATCATATGATTTGACTAGCACTGGTGGTTCGACAATCACATTGACACAAGTCACAGTGAGCGTCGTGTTCCCAGACGTAATCCCAAGCAGATTCGATGTCATCGAAGCAATCCCGAAGAATGTCGCGACGTCGTCAAACAAACTTTCAGGAACATATACGATTCTTGAGAGCGATCCGGTCGTGCGATTCTCGTTCGGCTCCGGCGATGTTTCTGGAAGAACATTGACGTTCACATATACTATCTCTGGCGAGCGGACAAATGCGGCCACTGATGTCTTGACGTTCGTGTCAAACACTGGCAATCAGATAACATCAACAAGCCCGACAGGCGGCGGCTCAACGGTGGTAACGCCGGCTCCAAACACTGGTGCGAACGGATCCTCGCCGTCAAGCGGCGGAACTTCTGGCTGGAAGATATTCTGGTACACTGTTGTGATTATCCTCGCAATCATAGGTATCATCTGGGCTGTCGGCAAGATCATCGCAAAACAGCGCGGCGGTGGACGATTCGGCGGTTATAGTGGCAGCGGCAGCGGTTTGTATAGAGAAAGTTTCTCATATAGAGACTAGAATCACGTAAACTTAATTTTTAATATTTGATTATTTTTATTGTCTTCTTAACTATAATTAAAATTTTGAAAACATGCCGATATCATTTCAATACGTTTTATGCCGAAGACATTGCGGCGATTCAACTTTGATTTTTCGAATTCAGTCCTGCATAAATCGGACTGAATTCTGATTTTACGCCAAAGCAATCCTTCGGCAAGTCACCAGTGTTTCTTTGATGCTTAGATGAGTGTTTGTCGTGTATCGCGAGTAAAAGTGCGTTTGCGACCGCCGCTACCGCCTCGACGACGTCTTTTTTTGCTCGGCGGCGGAATGAGGCTTGCGATGAACTGTGATTTTGCCAATTTGTACGTCGCGACGGGTTTGCCGTTGAGCTCCCATTTGAGCGCTTCGTAGCGTTTTCCTATTTCGTCTTGATGTAAGAGCTGTACAATCTTAAGATATTTTTCTATTTTTTTGCTGAACACAAGTACGACGTGCAGCTCGACAATGATTCCGTTGTCGTAAAGCCGCAGATAGCCTTCGTTACTCTCGATCGGTCCTTTGCGAAAGCCGAGCGTTGTGCAATGATCCATGCACTCAACGATATTTTTCGTTGTGATGAGAATGTCAATCTCGCGCTTTCCGGCGAGCTTCGCTGATGCAGAGCCGATGAATTCGACGGCGATGACGCCGGTGAGAGATTTGAGAAGTGCTTCGTATTTCTTATAGAGAACTTCATATTCTTCGTTGTAGGGGAATATTTTGATTGTTTCCATTTGCAGTTAGACTATAATTTATTATTCATACATATTAATATTAGCTATTTGCATCATTGCGGTAATTCTTTGCTCATCCTTCGCAAATTATCCGTCGAGCGTCCTGCAACAATCGGACGCTCTCCTGAGTTATTACCAAGGCAATGATGCAATAAAACTTAACTCATTATCTTAATTGGTCGTAGTCGTAGAGGATTATCTTGTCGAGCTGCTCGAGCGAATCGACGACATAGAGCTTTCCGTTGCCGACTTCAGCGATCTGCCGAGCGAACTTCGTCGTTTCTTCGTCGAGCTTTATGCCGATGATTGAAATGGTGATGTCGTTCGCTGCAGCCATAGACGCAGCGTGGAGCGCTTTCATCTTTGGATCGTCGCCAACCGTCGCTTCGGCATCAGTGAGAAGAATGAGATGCTTCGTCATAGTTTGGCTCGGAAAGAGTTGGATCGATGACTCAATCGTCTTTGCAATATCTGTCTGCTGGGCAGCAGTGATTGTCGTTATCGACGCAAGGATCTCGAAGAAGTCCGTGGTCGGCGCGACTTGTTTGATGATGTGATCAGCAAATATCATGATGCCGACTTTATCTTTGTTCGTCGTCGCTTTGTGCGCGAGCGCGACGCCGGCTTTCTTTGCGACTTCAATTTTCTTTCCGCGCATAGAACCGGATGCATCGATTCCGTAGACGATGCAAATCTCACCTTTTGCGTGACGCTCGCTCGTCGACAAATCTTCAATGATGAGTTTTTTGTGACCTCGGCGGAGCGCAGTCTTCACGCTGTGCTTGATCGCGATGTCTTTGAAGCGGTCGCCGCGACTGTAGGGCTTTACGTCGAATACGCCACCATATCTCGAGCGTTTACGATGTTCGTGATCGCCGAAATTTCCTTTCGGCGTGATATTGTCAAGTTCGTTGACATAGAGCGAGAGTGCTGCCATCTTCATTCCTTGGTCGAGGATCTCGCCGGATTTTCCGAGGAGCCCTTTGTCTTGGAGTTCTCGCGCTTTTGAGTGCATACGGCTTTTGATGTCTCGTTGGAATTCTGGAAGCTTGATGTTGCGCTCGATCTGGCTGCTGCTGTGGCCCGTCGCTTCCATGAGCATCGACTCGCCGTAGATATTTTTTGCGTTCTTATAATTCTGTACCATGCTGTTGAACGTCATGTCAGGCTGGAACGCAGAAAGGCCTTGATTGATCATATCGTTGAGAATCTTGCCGTCCTTGACGGCTTCTTGATCATTCTCCATCACGGTCTTCATCAGCGAATCGTTTTCGTTGAGCGAATTAGAAAGCTTGCCGCTCTCTTCGTCGATAGGAGTACTCTCGTTCTGGAGGGAGACTGGCTTGTCAGGTATAGTCGCTATCCGGTTTATCCGACTGGCCTGCGTCGGGGGAGAGCGACAGTTGATTTGCCTTGACATATGTCAAAAATTGCTGTTGGATGAATTCTTGTGCTGTCTGCAGATATCGCAGGCTCGGCTTGAGCTCGATGCGGTGCGCAAGGACTGAGACGATGACATCGCTGATGTCGATAAGTTCGACGTCAGATTTTTTTCGTACGAATGCGAGCGCGCTTGCACGCTCGTATATTCCCATCGTCGCGCGGACAGATGGCATCTTTGAAAGTTTTGATTTGTCTCGCAAGCTTCGCACGAAGTCTACGACATGGACGAGGAGATCTGGCGCGAATGTGACGGGGATCTTCTCGCTTTTAT
>CAZGJY010000115.1:0-3986 GCA_964525725.1 uncultured Methanosarcinales archaeon
CACACCCTTATTCAGAGAATTGTCTCTAAGAGTTTTAAAAGGTTTTCCACGATTTGCGCGAAAAACAGGAAGTTATCAAAAAGTTACAAGACTTGCGACAAAGGTGGCTACTGAGTTGGCATCTTCTTCGCCAGATTCTCTCGGAACAAACGTTCCTGCTCGATCTCAGAGAGCTCGCTCTTGACGATCGCTTTCTGCAATTCGACCCAGAAGATGATCGATATCGTCGTTATCGTGATCGGCAACCAGTCGGCGCCAGACAATGGAACCGTCCCAAATACAGACTGTGCCGGCGGCCAATAGATGACAATGAGCGACGCACCAAACGAACTGAGCAATCCCCACAAGAGCGACGAATTATTCCAGAACGATTTCGTGAAGAGGGAATCTTCAAAGCTCTTAGAATTGAGCGCATGGAAGAGGCAGAAGAGCGTCATTGCGACGAATGCGATTGTCTGCGCTTCTGCGAGCGGTTTCATCGCTTCGTTAAGATTCCACATGAAGAAGAGAATGATACCAAGGACAAAAATCGGAATGACGTGGGCAATCTTGAGCCACATATAATCGTTGAGGATTCCTTCTTTCGGGTCGCGCGGCTTCTGTTTCATGATATTCGACGCCGCTGGCTCGAGCGCAAGACCAATCGCCGGCAAATCCGACGTCAACAGATTGATGAAGAGGATCATGAGCGCAGTCAACGGCGTGGGAACGCCCATCAATACTGCGAGGAAAACAAGGACGACTTGTGCGAGCGTCGTCGAAATAAGATAATAGATGAATTTGCGGATGTTCGCATAAATAGAACGGCCTTCTCGGATCGCGCCGACGATCGTCGCGAAATTATCATCGATGATGACCATCTCGGCGGCTTCTTTTGCGACTTCTGTTCCCGATTTGCCCATCGCGACGCCGACATTCGCTTTCTTGAGCGCCGGAGAATCGTTGACGCCGTCACCAGTCATCGCGACAATATGTCCGCGCTGCTGCAACGCAGTAACTATTCTAAGCTTGTGTTTTGGCGTCGTGCGAGAGAAGACAGAAGCAGTCTCTACTCGTTGCATCAATTGATCATCAGTCATCTTATCGATGTCTGCGCCAGTGAGAAGGACTTGCCCTTCTTGATAGATGCCAAGTTCTTGCGCAATTGCACGAGCGGTGATTGGATTGTCGCCCGTTATCATGACGACTTTTATGCCGGCATCCTGGCATTGCTTGACTGCGTTGAATACTTGTGGATGCGGTGGATCGCGCATAGCGACGAGACCAGCATAGATGAGACCTGATTCGATCTGATCACGGTGATATAATTTATGCGTATGCGCTTTGTACGCAAGCCCGAGAACACGCATGCCTTGTTCCGCTGCATGCTCATACTGTGCGTGGATCGATTGCAACGCAGCCGGAGTCATCTTACGCACTTTCCCGCGCGCAGCGAAATGCGTACATTTCTTGATGACAATCTCAGGCGCGCCTTTCATGAAGACAAAACGCTGTTTATTGTACGTGTGGACGACGCTCATGATTTTTCTATCATGGTCGAACGGATTTTCCGCGAGACGCGGATTGAGTTCATGCAAATCATGTTTCTCCATGCCGGCTTTCTTGCCGAGTTCGAGAAGCGCAATCTCCGTCGGTTCGCCGTCGACTTCATTCGCGACCATCTGCGCATTATTGCAAAACAAGCTTATTTGGAGAACTTTCTGCAGATCAGCGTCTTGCGCATGATCGATAGCGACGTCGTTCTTGACAAAAATACGACCATCTTCTTGTATCTCCGTCACGACGCGAATCACGTCGGTCGGAAGAATTATTTCTTCAACAGTCATGATATTTTGCGTGAGCGTCCCCGTTTTATCCGTGCAGATGACGGTGCAAGTGCCCAGAGTCTCGACGGCGGACAATCGTTTGACGATCGCACCGGCTTTCGCCATGCGCTTCATGCCGAGCGCGAGACACACACCGACGACCGTCGGCAAGCTCTCAGGGATTCCGGCGACAGCGACAGCGATCGCGAGCAGCGCCATGTCGCCGAACGAATCGCCGCGGATGACACCGACGATGATCATGAGGAAACTGATGAGGATTGTGACGCCAGAAACTTCGATGCTCAATCTGTCGAGTCGGGCTTGCAGCGGCGTGCGCTCTTCTTTGACATTTTTGACGAGACTTGAAATCTGACCGATCTCTGTGTCCATACCAGTGCCAACAACAACTGCCAATCCTTCGCCGCGCGTCACTTTGGTCGACGAGAGAACCATATTGAACCGTTGCGAGATTCCGACCGTCTCGGTGATCAGCTTGATATTTTTCGCGACAGCGACCGACTCGCCAGTTAGTGTCGACTCATCAATCGCAAGATCGTTGACAGTAATGAGCCGTGCATCCGCGCAGACAACATCGCCTTTACGCAGAACAAGAATATCGCCGGGAACAACATCTTCTGCAAGAATATCCCATTGTGCACCGTCGCGGATGACGCGAGTTTTTCTCGGCGCAAGTTTCTTGAGCGCTTCCATCTCCCGGCTCGCTTTGAACTCTTCAAAGAAGCTGAGAAGAATGATGAATGCGACGATTGACATAATAACAAGATATTCGACATGTTTGCCGATCAGTATAGATATCGTCGCGGCAAGAACGAGAATAAAGACAGTACTATCCTGCATCTGTTCGCGCAAAATTTTCCACGCAGTGACTGATTTTTCGGCAACAAGGATATTCTTGCCATTTTTTTTTGCGCGGTTCTGCGCTTCTCCTTGAGAAAGACCATGACCTACATCGCTCCCGAGCGATGAAAGGATATCACTTGCCTCTTTTTTGTAATCTTCAGTCCCCATCTGTAATGTACCCAAATACTATGACTAATAATAACTACCCGTAAAACTGCGAATGACTCTAAATTAAAATAACCCTAATGGGATAAATTCCCAAAGACCATATATAAATATTCTGACGCCACAAGAGAGTGAATCCCGCAAAAATGCAGCAACCTGCAAAAAACCGCAAAAGATTCGAGAAAGTCGTGAGAAAGTCGTTTTTCTTGACGAATAATCAGCATAAGTATATAGTGTTCACTTCCACAAGCTTTTTGAACGCACGAACAGGTCTTCAGATATACTTCATCGATAAAAAAATCAAGAGAGAATCCACGGAATCCTAAACTATCCCAACTAACTATACGTAAGCACAAGAGTCCACAAGATCTAAAATGACACAGCCGAACCACAGACAGGACAAGAAAGATGGGAAAGATGCTCAAACGCAAGCTGCAATGACGCAGCATGACGCAAACACAAGCAACTCCAAAGTTGTCCTCCGCCTCAAGAATGTCTGGAAAATATATAAGATGGGCGAAGTCCAAGTCCCGGCGCTCAAAGATGTGAGTGTTGACGTGAAAGTCGGCGTGCTCGTCGCGATCATCGGCGCATCAGGATCAGGAAAGTCGACGATGATGAACCTTATGGGCTGTCTCGACGTGCCGAGCAAAGGAACAATATACCTCTCATCGCGCGACATCAGCAAGCTCTCCGAATCCGACCTTGCGTCGCTTCGTGGAAAAACGATCGGCTTAATCTTCCAACAATATAATCTCATCCAATCAATGACAGCACTTGAAAATGTCATGCTGCCTCTTGAATTCCAAGAGATGAGCGACGCAGAAGCAGAACGCCGCGCGCGCGAGATGCTCGGCATCGTCGGTCTGGGATCAAAAACGCATCATCGCCCGTCGCAGCTTTCCGGCGGACAACAACAGCGCGTCTCGATTGCACGCAGTCTCGCAGGAAATCCGCAGATAATCCTTGCAGACGAACCGACGGGCGCGCTCGATAGCACAACGGGAAAAGAACTGCTCGCGATGCTTACTCGTCTCTGGAAAGAGCAGCATAAAACAATCATCATGGTCACGCACGATCCAGTTATCGCGAAATATGCGCACACTGTCATCGAGCTCAAAGATGGAGAGATCCAAAGCGTGACAGTAAATAGCT
>CAZGJY010000116.1:0-3925 GCA_964525725.1 uncultured Methanosarcinales archaeon
GGTTTAGAAGGTGTACATTAATTTTTCGCCAAACTTAACTTTGATGGCCTGAGCAGGAAAAAGAGGCGGAGAGAATTTTATTGAAATTCTCTCGAAATTTTTAGTTGAATCAAGATTATCAGTAGGCAGAATTCGTCGATTCTTGTCGAGTGCCATCAAAGTGGTTATTTTTTGCCATTATTTCTGTTGTTTTTGTCAATATGCATCGTTTAAATTATTTACTTGATTGTTTTTCTGTGACTGATATTGAGTCAATTATGTTTCCATTGATGCAACTATAAGGAAACTATATAAAATAAGAAGAGGCAAAATCACATATGAGGGGCAAAAAAGGGGTTTCTCCATTGATTGCAACTGTGTTGCTCATCGCATTCGCTGTTTCTCTTGGTGCTGTCCTCATCAATCTCGGAGTCAACTTGTTCGGCGATCCGTGCGCGAATCGCTCAGCGGAAGTCCTTATCGTAGAGGGGATTCCGCGCGTCTGTCACTCGGTCTTGGCAAAAACTATGTCGCTAACAGTTGTGAATCAGGGGAAGAAAGGAGTTGATGGGTTCAAACTATCCATCATTGGCAACGTGGCATATAACGAAGACATTCCCGAATCGCTGGGTCCTCTCGAGAAAAAAGTAATTTCGTATCCTGTGCCTGATCTAACGCAAGTGGACGTTGTCTCAATTGTGCCGTTTTATATTTCAAGTGGCCAGACACATTATTGCTCGGCGAAACAGAAAGATTATACTCCAATCGCCGATTGTTAGTTGTCTTAACATCGTAACAATTTATTTGTCAGCTACAATCTCAATGACATCGCTTGCCTGCAACACATGATCCTTGCCGACAGTCACTTTGCGTTTCACATCGATTGCTCTGATGAATTTGTTTCCAAAATCTGAGTGGAGCTTGAATGCGAAATCGAGCGCAGTCGACCCTTGCTTGAGCAAGAAACAGTCTGGAAGGATTCGTCCTTGACTATCACCGAGCTTGCCGATGCTGCCGGGATATATCGGGATGTATTTGAGTTTGTCAAATACTGCATTGTCAAGCACTTGTTGCACGCCAGTGCTGCCAAAAATGTCGAGCACGTTTTTCTTGATGAATTCGAGCGCTTGTTTCTGTGCAGGATTGAGGTCTTTCTTGAGTGTGAAAGTCTTGTCGCCAGGGACATAATCGATCAACTCTTTTTTCGCTGCTTCGCGCAGCGCGACTTCTGCATCTGCAGAACAACCGATGATATTGTATTGTGGGAATTGCGCAACAATCCGGTCGAAATTCTCTTTCGCGCGCGGCATGTCTACGCGGTTCGCTGCGATGACCATTGGTTTTGTGAGCATGCGCAATTCTGTTGCAAGGTGCATTTTGTCGTCTTGCGTCCAATCCTTTGCAGGTTTATCTGCGAGCTTGAGCTTTTTTCCAAGAACATCGAGCAACATATTCTCTGTGACACCAAGGCCAGAGAGTTGTTTGCCGAGTGCTTTGATGATATCGGTATGAGTTTGTGCGATTATTTTCGCGAATTTCTCCCAACCTTTGTCTATGATTCCTAAATACCACATGTCGAGTTCAGTCTCGAGGAATTTTATATCGTTTGCTGGATCGTATGTGTGATTCTCGATTGGCTCGCCTTTCTCATTTGTCGCGCCGGCGCAATCGATGACGTGGATAAGAACATTTGCTTGTCGCAGATCATCGAGAAATGCATTTCCCATTCCGAGACCTTCGTGCGCTCCAGGAACAAGGCCTGCGACATCCATAAGATCGATGCCGACGAATCGCCAACCGTTGACATAATAGCCTGTTCTTGGATTTGATTTGACGCCGAAGAATTCGGAGACGCATCGTGTTTTGACATATGCTGTTCCGTGATTCGGTTTTATTGTGACGAAGGGATAATTACCGACAGGGACTTGCGTTAGCGTTGCCGCACGAAAGAACGTGCTTTTTCCGACATTTGGTTTTCCGACGAGTCCGACGAGCATGTGAGCGCCTGTATTTTTGAGCTGTATTATTTGTTTTAACTTGTGTATGTTTGCGACCGGTGATTTGTTTAAATAGCTTTTTATTGCGAACAGACATAATTTCAAGTACAATCATGGTCCGAACTGCTCAACGTGACATAAACACCAAGCAAACTCCAAGCAATCGAGAAGTCTTTGCAGATTTGCACTGTCACACAAATCTTGATCCTGTCGACGGTGTTCACGCGGGCGCGCGAGGCATAGTCAACTATTCATACCAACAAGCGCTTGCTGCGGCTGCGAAGGCTGGCATAACTGTTCTTTCATTCACGCATCATCAAAAACTTATTTGCACAAAAAAAATGATTACAGATGCAAAAAGATGCGGGATACATCTTTTACCAGGGTTTGAAGCAGTCATTGAAGGACACGATGTCGTTTTGATCAATCCAACGACGGATGCAATCCACACATTTGACCAGCTTGCTGCTGAGCGCAAGAAAAATCCAAACTTATTCGTTCTTGCTCCGCATCCATTCTACCCGAGCTCTCATTCTCTTGGATTTGCATTGTTGCGGCATGTCGAATTGTTTGATGCAATCGAATTTTGTCATTTCTATACATCATGGTGGAATGTATTCAACTGGATTGCGATATGTGTCGCGCACACACACAAGAAAACGTTGATTGGAACATCTGACTCGCATCATCTACAAACGTTCGGCCTGACGAAGACACGGATTAAGTTTTATTCTGCCTCCAATTATTTGGTATCGTACTCTAAAAAGACTCGAGTGAACACGATATCTAATTCTCAAACTAGCCCTGAGCTGTTTGTTGCACTTCGGACGCCAAACTCATGTCAGGTGATCACTCAGCCAATATCTTTCTCTTATCTGTGGCGCGTTCTGTCTAGCATTGCGCGAATGTCTGGATTTTTCAACAAATCGTCTCAGAATTGAGGTGTTTGTATATCAAGATGGGTCGGGGTGGGCTTGGAATTCTCGACGAGTGTTTCCAAATATTTATATACTACATATTTCAGGGCGTTCATATGCCTCCACCTTCGGTAACTAATTTTGGTCATGGAAATACTCAGAACGTATATCGGACAACCCAGATTAACTTCAAAGGCCTCCATAATTTCGAAGGATTATACAAAATGATGCACGATTGGCTCACGAGCCATAATTATAAGCATTTTCCGACAGAATCAGATAATATCGAAGATTACTACCAAGAATATGTTCTCTCACAAGGCGGTCCAAGAAATAACTGGATATGGTGGCGCACAATGCGAAAAGAGAACAAGATGTTCAACTATTATGTTGAGGTCAATATCCAATGCCTCGTCCTTGGAACGAAAGAAGTCGTCTTCAAAGGAGAGAAAGTGAAGATGAACGACGGCGAATTGTCGATTTTTGTCACTGGCTACTTGCAGATCGATCCGAGCAAGCAATGGCTTGAGAAGAACAATCACTTTTTAGAGCAGACGTATGAGTTGTTCAAAGAAAAAGAATTCATAGCAGTGATTGATGAGCATGAGTCCGACCTCACGCAACATTGTGCAGAACTCTTTGAGCGATGCAAGCAACACCTCAACCTTATGACTTCAATGCCATTACAAAAGCCGTTCCACCCAGAACTAGGCTATCCACAATTGTAGGAGGAAGAGAACCATGGATGATGAATTTGTAGACGAAGAAAATCCGTACAACGAGGCTGGGCGCGAAGATTTGCTCGAGAACGAAGAGATTGACGGCTCGGAAGAAGGATTCCTCAAAGGCTATGACGGCGACGAAGAGAAAGCGAAAGAAGCTGCCGCACCTCCCGAAGAGAACGACGAAAAACTCACTGATTAATTTTCCAATCTTTTCTTTTTTTACAAATAATATTTTAGTTTGCTTCGTGCAAATCTTTCTTTATTTCTGATTAAACCGGAGAACTAGTTATTGTTGTTTATTGCGCCC
>CAZGJY010000117.1:0-3884 GCA_964525725.1 uncultured Methanosarcinales archaeon
GTTCCCCATCTGACTCGGTTCACCTGCGTATCGATCAATTAGGACAAAGCGTCTCCGTTTGCAGCGAGACTGAAACGAACGATCGCCGGACATGAGCAGGTCTTGGTCTTGCCGTATCGTCCGTTTGCAATGGGGAAGGGGACTAGCCTTCTGACCTAGCCTGTCGTGATTTGTGATGGATGCGCCATATTTAAACGTTCGGATATCGTTGCGTTTCATTGTGTACTTTACAAGAACAATTTTAAACAAAATGAATAATACTCACCAAAAAAGAGAGAATGTATGCAGGCTCAGCAATTTATGTCCTCTCGATCAATATCTCCAACACTTGAAATTATCTTGCAGGCAGAGAAAACAGCCGATGCGCGACACGCGATTGTCGCGGCAAAAAGCGAGAATGTCTTTCCTGAAAATATTTTTTCTTTGTGGCAGGATATTCTGACAAAGAGAGCAGAGCAAGCGGAGCAGCTCGACGTGAAAGTCATAGCTGTCGATACTAGTTCTCACACGGTCACATTTATCGCATCGAAGAGCGGCAACGCACGGCAGTATGAATTAGAACCAGTGACTGGTGCTGGTGATTCTTCAGCAGTAGATCCGCTGTATCACATGAGATCGCGAGGAGCTGCGGAAGTACCACCGCAAGAGTTGATCTTGCATTTGCAGACGACGCTCGGGCTTGTTCCTAAAACAAAAACCGGCAGATGGCATAGTTACGATTTTTACAGACCGGAAGTTGCAGCGAAGATTGAAGAGAGCAAAGCGGCGGCACACAAAAAGAAAGAAGAAGGAAATGAAATAAAACTTGCCGATGCTCTCGCTTTGCTTAAAGCAGATGCAACGACGCCGCGCATGTATTTCATCTCTGATCAAGAACGAGGTGTCAGAGAAGCGGGTATTGCCGACGGAAAATTGGTGATTGTTCCCATCAGCAAAGAATTGCCGATCAGCTCGGATACCGCGCGATATGCCGAGGAGATTCTCGGATTACAAGCGCATAAACGCAAAGCGGGGTGGGGATTCTATTTCGAGAATGTACGCGACGCTGCCTCTGCCTCAGGAAGATCAGGCGTATTAGATGACGACAGGAATCGGTGCGAGCAAGAAGTCATGTATCGATCCCTCACCAGTAAGATGCCTCACGTCTCTTTCATCAGTTACTCGCGAGAAAGAGATCGTGCGCACTTGAGAACATATGCGTCGACGGGCAATGTCGATTTTTATCTCAAAAAGACGAACGATGGATATCAAGTGCTCCTTATGCCTCGTTTTGATGTTTCACAAACCATTTTAGGATATGTCGATGAAGGTTTGAAAGAATTGGCTGCTCGCCCTGTACCTGCATTGCGGACGGTGTGGGTCGAACATGCGAAGATTCCGGCGTTTGTTGAGCGATTAAGCGCCGCGCCAAAAACGACAAATTCTGTTTCTGGAAAAAGTGCACTCTCGGCAAAACTGGTAGATTACAGACGAGAACATCCTCAGAAAGGAGATGCACATAACAATAACGAAAAAGATGAAAAATAAAATGATGACAAGAAAATAAAATTATTTCTTCGCGGGTTTAGCAGCAGCGCTCGCGTTCGACTTTGGAGCAGATGCGCTTGCCGTCGCAGTTGAATCAGCTGCTGGTTTTGATTTCGCCGCTTTGCTCGACTTCTTTCGATCCGGCGTTTTATGCGACTCGCCTTTCTTCTCAAGGACGAAGCCGGCTTTCTCGAGCGCTGCGATAACGTCTGCTGTCGCTGCGTTCTTCTTGACGCCGATCGTCTTCTGCGTCGGTTCGATGTGCAATACGTTGACTTTCTTTCGTCGTGTGTTGCCGTCGATCATGACGTATTTGTCGTCGATGACGTCGACGATTACTGCTACTTTGTTGGAATCGCGTCCTGCGATCTTGTATACTACTCGTCCGATTTCAAACATGTTGTTTCACCTTGTGTTCTGAGAACTATGCGGCGATTCCCTCCTCGTTCCTCGGAGAGCGAGCGTCGAGCGTCCTGCATACAGTGTGAATCGCACAGATTCACGCTGCAGCGCATACCTTCAAGGTCTGCACTGAATCGGACGCTCTCCTGATAATCGCCAAGGCATAGTTCGTTATTTTGTGTTGCAAATAATAAAGAAATAATCAATTCACCTCGTTCATACTGCGTCCGCCGAATCGTCGCCGATTTGGTTTCAATCGCTTGTGTGAAGAGATTACTTCTTTGAATGTGATGATTATGAATTGTGAAAAATATGTGATATGAAAATATTTTGAAAATATAATCTTAATTTATAGCTTTAATCTAGAGCTTGCGTGCTCGATTGATGAGCTCGCGTCGTGCTGCTGGCGACGAGAGGTTTCCGCCGAATGCTCGAGATGGTCGTCGCTTTGATTTCGCGAGGTTCTTGAATTTTCGTGGTCTGCTTCGAGGCATGCCTGCGAGCTTGTTGCCGGTGACTGGGCATGTTGCTGCGCCGACGTTTGGCAATCGTCGATGGACGACTGTCTTTCCACCTGGAGTCTTGACAAAGACTTTTCTAAATGAATGTGACTTGTATCTTCCTGCTACCATTTTGTGCTCTGTTCCTCAATCCGAATATATGAGCCGTGAACTCGTGGATGAGTATTCCAAAGGAACTGTGAACGGTTTATAAAAGTTACTGCTAACGTAGCTACTGGTACTCGTAACTGATTATTTTGAAACTAAGATTTGACTCACTGAAACTAGTCTGTGTCAATAAGAAATTTAGCGTAGCCCGGTACAATAACGCCTTCTTTGCTATCGATATCTGGACGCAAGAGTGTTTCACCGCCAAGGTGTTCCAAGACATGCAATTTTCCATTGAACGAATGAACATGAAATATGGAATCTGCGGCATTTTTCTTAACAACGAAATCAGGACTCCCATTCAAGCGTGTGCTTTGATGCAACCGATAACCTTCGATTCCTCGAGAAGATATTCCAAACGGACGCAAGAGTGCATACAATTCACTATTGTGTGCATGCACTGTGCAATGAGATGCGTTATGTTCATGACGTGTTGCTGAACCGTGACCGCAATCTTCATACAAATGAACCTCTTTAGGCCCATTGGAATATGAAATAGCAATCTGTCGTCCGGCGGATGCGAAATCTGAGGAGGACCAAGGAGAAGGTTGGGCAGGTATCCAGCTAGGCATGTCCCCGCCGATACCCATGAGCACTTTCGCGGGATTTCGTAAAGGGTCATTGATGGAGGGATGCCCCGGTGTTCTCGCTTGCATCAAAAGTGATTGGCCTTCTGTGATTAAAAACAATTTCCCGTCGATATATTGATGACCAGTAATCGCGTATTCTGACATCCATCCCGCACTTACACAATCAATCGTTCGTGCGCCAACCGCAAAAAGACCTAGATAACTTCCGTCGACAACGCCAGTGCCGGCCTTTGTCAGTGAATTGATCCGACGATAACCGTTACAAATGTAATGGTCGTGGAAAAGACCAGGGTCTTGATAAGACACACGAGGTAATTTGGCGTTGAGAAACTGCGCAATTTCATCTCCAAACATCTGTTGCTCGTCAGTAAGCAGTGATAAATCGAAATCACCCGGATCCATTTCGTCGTCCTCAAGGTGTGCAGTTGATTTTGATCGAAAGAGATGCCCGAGCGAAGTGTTTTGAAAATCCCATCGATCAGTTATTTTTGTGGCTCCGCTCGCTACATCAACAGTATGAAGATGACCATGATTTGTTCCAAGAATTATCTTTTTCTCATCATGATAAGCGACAGAAAAGGCATCGAATCTGCCTGCTTCGGCCCAACTGATCGGCATACGCTGGTTGTCAGGACAAACATCTTTTGTGCGAGCAATTTGCGTCAGAGTCAATCCGTCCCACGTAAATGCTCTCCCA
>CAZGJY010000118.1:0-3881 GCA_964525725.1 uncultured Methanosarcinales archaeon
GTGCAAGATTCTAATTGTGGTCCGGACAAAGTCTGCAGCGACAACGTTTGCATCGCAAAGAGTTGTGAGACTGATGAAGAGTGCGATACTGCACAATCAGCTTGCATCTTTGGAAAGTGTACGAAGTCGACGGGTAAATTGTAATCTGACTATTTTAACTATTCGCGCACCGATTGCAATCAATACAAGCAAAGCGACAACCATTGCGCAGCCGATACACCACCATTTATTGTTCTTGATGAACTGCTCTAATCGTGAAAAAAAATGTGGCCGCCTGCGTCAGAACCATCCGCATCTCCACCGGCACTCTGAGCAAATGTATGTGAAAAAATGATAGACGCACAACCAGTTCCATCTCCGATTACCCCAAGGCCGACAGTCACCAATCCTTGCGCAGGAATTGCTTGACTTTGTCCGGGATCAATAGACAGTCGTGCAGCATCTGCTGCATCACAGACAAATGCATCGCCAGTTCCATTGCCGTCGTTTCGCAGAGAAAGAGAAATTGGAGTATACTCAACCGATATATTTGGAGTCACCGAAGTATTTATCGAGAAATATATCGGCACAGCATAGACGACAGATGTCGCATTCGCAAACGAAATCGTCATTGTGCACGCCTGCGTCTGTGCGACTGCAAACCGTGAAACTGTAATTTCAAGAACATTCGAATCGAGAGACAAACTCACGTTCTCACACGTTGTGTTGCGCAGTACCAATTCTTTGTCTGCCAGAAACGGGATCTGCATGTCTTCTCCCGGCGTGAGCATCGGCTGATTCACAGCTGTCGGCGACAGAGAGAAAGAAAAGGCTATCGGTAGCAGCAACCATGATGCTGATGATTCCCGTGGCACGCGTGGCAGACGATGATGATCTTTTTTGATTTTTTTCACTCTGTGCGTTCTCCAGTTTATTCACTTTATTTTTTCCATGAACTGAAATGTGTATTCATCTTGCTAAATATATTTGCAGAGAAAAACCGAAAGAACGAATCAAATTCAGATTAGAAAAAGGAAGAAAATAAAAAAATAAGTGCACTTTTTCGTGCAGTGCTCGCTTCGCGCGCGCTTTCCAGTTGCTAGTAACCCTGCCTAATCAGCTTACTGGGAACTTGCAATTGAAAAGTCGTTCGTGTTTGTGACAGTCAACGTGACTGACGTGCCGTTCAAGCGCTTGTCCAAAAGGGCAACTGCGCGTGATGCTGCTTGCGTCTCAGTAGCTTCGTAGCCTGCGACGAGCATCGCTGTCTTGCCCATCGGCGTGTCGAACAACTGGATGATTGCTTTGCCTGGCGTGAATCCTGCTGCGCAATTCGTCGCGCTTGCATTGAGCAATGCTGCTGCGACGCTGTTCGCGCATGGACCGCCCACGACGATCAAGTTCTTGGACTCTGTCGCAAGATTGACGCTTGAGTCAAGGACTGCTGATCCGACTGCGATCGGGTTGATGACTTGCGTCGTAACCTGACCTGCAGTAGATGATCCAGTAGACACTGTTGCACCGATCGGTTCGATGAATGCCTGATATGTCGTTTCAAAGTCTCGGTCTCGTGGTACGAACAAGTCGACGTACGTTCTGTCAGTATCGACATCTGCTTTCACATATGTACCATAGCTGTCGAGAGCATATGCGACTTTGTTGTCTGCATCGTTGAGCGCAGTTGGATACACAACGTTGAACTGAGCTTCGTTATAGCTCGATCCGCCAGATGTGACTGATACGTTCACCGATGAAGGCGTCGTATACAATGCTGCACTTGACGCTTCGGTCAAGTTGATATTCGCAACACCTGCCAAAGCATCGTTGTCAAGCGTCAGATAGTTGCGTCCACCTTGCAGATAGACTTTGTTGTCAGTGTCTGTCGTCAATGTGAAATTTCTCGCAGACTGGTTGACTGATGCGACAAATGCCGATGATGAACCAACCTGGTCACCGACTTTGTAATAGGCAGTTGTGTCTGAACCAAGCTCTCTGAGTTGCACATAATCAACGCTGCTGTCAAGCTTCCATCCTGAGACTTCGTAGACTTTCGTCTGCTGAGTCGATGAAGCACTTCCTTCTTGGACAATGAATTGTTGCCGGTCCAAGATTGGTTGTCCTGCCGTCACAATTCCGTTGTAGCCACGACCGCTTCCTGATGGGTTGGCACCGACGAAGTATGTGCTCACGTTGTTCTGGCCGACTGCGTAGAATGGCGAGAACTTAACGACGTTTCCGTCATCGTTCGTGAACGTCAATTGTACTTCACGGCCGCTTGCATCAATAGTCACTGGGACTTTTCCCGTTGTGTCATCAAGCGCACTTGTTGGACCGACGAAATCAAGGTTGAATGTTCCAAATAATGGATCGCTGATCTTGCTGCCTGCCGCCAAGTAATCTGTTCGGTCAAAGCCGCTCACATCTGAGTTGAGGTCTCCAGGCGTGAATTCAATGACGATGCTTGACACTGCCGCGTTGTTGGTTCCCCATACTTCAGCTTGCAGACCGTTGATTGAGTCGCCATTGACTTGCAACGTTGAGAAAGCTGGGCTTGGAGATGCTCCACCGCTGAATGTTATTTTCTGGCTGCCGACGAACAATGTTGCTGCTGCTGACAATGTTGGGATGTCTGTGACGAAGACGTCTTTCGCGAAGATTGGCAGACCGTTGATAGTCACCGAGTCATCTTGCTTGACTGTCTTTGAAACGCCATTGACGGAAACAACAACTGTACCGCTGCCGCTCGTTCCGCTGTTGGAGTTTGAATTACCGCCAGTGATTTCAACAGTGTATGATTTTCCTTCATACTGGACCGTCTCTGGTTGGTTCAGCGTCAAATATTGCGTGTTGTCTGAACCGTACAAGACGATGTCGCCTGTCGCCGTTGTTGTCGGATCGAATGTAAACGTCTTGCCAAGCATTGTGATTGTCTCGGAGTTCGTCGCATTTGTCAAGTCAAGCGGTGTTCCACGGACTGACATGTTGTATGTCCACAACGGCTGTCGTGTATTCAAGTACAACGTCGGTGTATCAAGTCCAGATGGATTCTTGTCGAAGTTGACAGTCGCGCCTGAACCAAACGTCAAGTATTGGGAATACTTGTAGTCTTTGCTGTTCGCTTCAAGAGTAATATCTCCATCTGCAAGTAGATCAGGCAAATCTGAAGAAGTCATTCTTGGTTTTGCAGTCTGCAAACTACCGCCGAGCAAGAGTGGATTTCCTGACTGGTCGATCGATGCACCGCCTTCGACAGTCGCTTTGCTGTTTCCTGAAGTCTCCACGGCTGTCGTTGTCACTGCGTTCGCTTGGAGCATTGACGCAATATCAATCGAGCCAAGAACGTCTGCTGTCGCAGCATTCGCGCCGACGACGATTGCAACATCTGCTACGCCATTCTGTACGAAAGGAGCTGGAAGCTGACTGAGATCTGCCGCCATAGCGCCGACCATAGTAGCACCGACAAGCGTCACCGCTGCAAAGATTGTTCCGATTTTGTTCATTGTTTTACTCATGTAGACACACCTCCGTGTGCATTTTCTATTTATTCAAATAAGGCAAAAATACTTGTTTGCGTTATGTGCATTGTCTGTAGAAGCTGCGGTTGGGTAACAGCTCATGCAGGACACAGTGGCGTCTCGTAACTATATCCTCAGATTTTATCTTAAAAACGGTTATGGAAGACAATTCTAGAACTCAGTTCTAGGCCGCAGAGCCTAAAGCGAAAGTAGTACAATCGCTTCGGCGAAGTCTATCTAATTTGAATAGATTAGCATGAAGAAAGATGCAATCATGAGCAACAAAAACACAGACAAATCAGATGATAATTATAATTTTCAAATCAATAAAGAAAAAGAAAAAAAATTAGAGAACTGTTTCAGCTGTTAGTAACCCATTTACTGGGA
>CAZGJY010000119.1:0-3871 GCA_964525725.1 uncultured Methanosarcinales archaeon
CGTACTGCGTCGCAGATATATGCGTAGATGTGGCACGCAGACCGTGAATGAGTGGGAGAAACTTTTCTGTTTCTTTCCGTATATTTTCACGAATAAAATCATCGTACGTGTACAACTGATCATTTTCATAATCAGGAACCGCGGGCTTTTTGAACATGGCTCTGTAGATATCAACTTCGTCAAATTTTAATTTCGGCGAGCATAACTGACATAATTCATGTAGCAAGAAAATATCACAAAAAAGTCAACAGCAAAAAATCAAGCAAAAAGAAATATACTAAGCAATCAATGAATCAACAATTCACTTAGTCGATCAATCGTTCATACACACGTTTTGGCTTCGGACCGACGAGCGCAAGACCGCCAGAGTATATCGTCGGCGTACCATACACACCGACAGCCGCGATATTCTGCACTTCATCGATGAGCTCGTCGCTCGTCGCATTTGATGCAGCACAAATCTGCATCGCAGCAGGATCGAAGCCCAACGACTGCGCCGCAGCGATGACAAACGATTCGTTACGCGAACTATTTGCTGGCGCAGAGAACATCGCGTCGGCGAACGACCAGAATTTGTCCGGCGATTGTTGCCGGATGCAATAGCCGACGCGGGACGCGAATTGATCTTCCGGATGCAGCGGAAGATGCGCGAACACGAGCGTGAAATTATATTGCTTCTGCAGACTGCGGATTATTGGCCATGTCTCGCGCGTGTAAGGACAATTGTAACAGCCGATCATCCAGAGCGTTTTCCCATTCGAGCCATTGAGCGTCGCGTGCAGCGACGTGTTGAACCATGAGAATTGCAGTTGCGATGCGGCATGCGACTGTGTCGAGCAGGATCCAAGACCCCCTATTCCGCCGATCGCGCTTCCATTTCCTGCGTCGCCGGGGCTACTGCCGCTCGAGCTGAATTGTTGGTTCGCGCCCGATGGATCAAAGACGCAGAATCCAGAGCTGTTCGCGCCATTGCAATTGCCGTATAGATAATAATTATAGCCGCCCCATGCGACACCGAGCAGCGTCGCTATCGACAATATGACAAAGAACCAACTGAGGAACGTGAAATGACGGTAGACAAATCCACCGACGCGCTGCGATCGTCGGAAAATCGGACCGACGACGCTCGTCTTTATCCGCGTGTCGAGTCCAGTATCACAGGGTTGCAACGTTATCTTCTTGAAAACACAACTGAACGCTTCGCGCGCGAGTTGTCGATATGATGCAGAGAAAATGCCAAGGATCGCGAACAACGGCAATGCAATGAGACAGAGTACCATGTTCAGTCGCCGCCGCCGTTATTGCCGCCGTTGTGCAATCGCAATAATGCTCGAATGACTTGAGCGGTTTCGCTAATTTCGTCTGCAGTATTGTAGAAATGCAATGAAATCCGGACGCTTCCTTCGCGCTTCGTCGCGTTGAACCATGAGTGGACGCAATGCTGTCCCGCGCGCACAGCGATACCATACGTTTTGTCGAGGAGTGCAGCGAACTCCGTCTGCGGCATCGATTTGACGACGAAGCTGAATATCGAACCGCGATCTTTTGCATCGCGCGGACCGAGCAACTCGATTGTTTTATTGTCAATCTCCGCAGCAAGTAGATCAGTCAACATCGTATTGAGCGACTGCACACGATTGGAAATAGCTTCAAGTCCAATCTTTCGCAGATATTTGCACGCCGCAGCAAAACCGAGGATTCCGGCGTAATCTTGCAGGCCGGCTTCAAATTTTGCCGGACCCTCGAGCGGCGTGTATGAGGTATACGTCGTGCGGACAACAGTCTGACCGCCAACGATGAATTCGCCGAGCTGCTCTTGCGCAGCGCGCGACACGTACAGCGCACCCATGCCAGAAGGACCACACATTTTGTGTGCGGAGAATGCATAGAAATCAGCACCAAGTTCACGAACATTGATCGGCATATGACCCGCCGCTTGACATCCATCGACGAGAACGAGTGCCCCGTACCAATGCGATCGTTTTACGATATCGGCGATATTAAGCTGCGTTCCATCAACATTGCTCACATGATGAACGCTCACCAAGCGGACTCGCTGACCGCTCTTTTTTGCTGCGTCGAGCTCTTTCTGCAGATTCTCTGCAGAGAAACTGCCATCAGAATCAGGATGTATTATTTTGTGCACAATATTGTTTGTGCTTTTTGTTCGTGCGACAAGCGAAAGCCACGGAACGAGATTCGAGTTATGCTCTTTGTGGGACGTGAGGATGATATCTCCCGGCTCGAAAGTAAGCGCGTTTGCGACGAGATTGATCGCCTCTGAAGCATTCTTCGTAAAGATGATTTCGTCGGGATGCTTCGCGCCGATGAATTGCGAGACTTCGTCGCGTGCAGTCCGTATCGCCATATCAAGTTCTCTTGAAAGGCGATGATTGCTGCGACCGGCGCAGGAGCTGTATGTAATGTAGTATGAATTGATTACATCAATCACCTGCTGCGGTCGCAGCGAGACGCACGCAGAATCAAGATAAATAAGAGATTTCCTTGAAACAGATGACGCAGGTGAATCAGATAAGTTCGATGTTAGTGCCGATGAGAGGATCGGAAAGTCTGCGCGATGATTTACAAGAGAGCTATTCGTGGCGCCGGCAATATTCTGGCTCGGAGAATTGCCTTTCTGCGTCGACGCAGATTGTGCTTGAGGATTCTTCTTTCTGCTCAAGAAGGAGAATGCCGAGGATGCAAAAGATGCCGCCATAGTTTCACGTCGAGTTCATGCTTTATACAGTCGATTGTACACAATCGAATTTTATTATTGCTGAATCAAGATTATCACTTATGCTTTCGTCTTGCTTTTACGCGCGCGCAGCAATGCGGGCTCTTTGTATTTTGTGATGTCGTAACGTATCGCCAGATATTTTATCGGCTTCTTTTGCGCATCGAGCACAGGTGCGATGACAGAGTCGACCCAATAGTATGAACCGTCTTTTCGTTTATTCTTAATCTCGCCTTGCCAAACATTTCCTGCACGGATTGTCCGCCACAGCATCGAGAAAAAAGATTTTGGATGATATCTTGAGTTGACGACTGCGTGCGTCTTGCCGAGCAGCTCTTTGCGGGAGTATCCTGATATTCTGCAGAATTTGTCATTCACATGCGTGATGACACCGGCAACATCAGTCTCTGCGATGATCGCCGCAGTATCGAGCGCGCGCCGCTCTGCGCTGAGGAGCGCAGCTTGATCGACGATGAGTTGCTGCGCGTTCTTCTGCTCAGTGATATCATTGATGAGGACGACTGCTGCTCGCTGGTTGCCTTTCGAGAATGCTTGCATCGACAATGAATACCAACGGTTGTTCGGCGCAAGAAGCGTCTGCTTCCCGACAGTCTCTTGCGCGTCGAAAAGGGCGACGAGCCGGCTGAGGCGCACTGGATTCTCAAGCCCGAACAATTCGAAAATATATTGCGGCGGCAAAAAAGTCTTTGCTGATTTATCGACAGCGGAAATCATGTGCGGTGACGCATGCGCTTCGGATTTATTCATCTTCTGCGCAGTCTCATTCGCGAAAAGAATGCGATATTGGGAATCGACAATGACAAGCCCGAGCGGCACTGAGCCCATGACTGCAGAGAGGACTTGCTCGATGAAACTTTTTGGCTGGACAAGCGCGCGGAAAACAGATTCGAGCGGCGCAGTATCGAGCGACCACACCTTCGCTTTGCCGATATGCCTGCAGGCGATCGTGTTGCGTTGCTCAAGCACGAGCAGATATTTCACGATTGTGTGCCGATCATAGCCCGCGAGCGCTTCTATCGCAGTGATCGTCGCGCCGACAGCGCCGGCCGCGCCGATTATCTCGACGAGGAGCGTCTCGATGTCTTTTTTGTTCTGTTCTCGTTTGCTGACTCG
>CAZGJY010000120.1:0-3870 GCA_964525725.1 uncultured Methanosarcinales archaeon
TCGAGCTGTATACATACCTGTAAGATGTATGAATTCTTCGCTGACGATAGGATAGACAAAACAAGAATACTGTTCTGCGAGGACATCGTCTACTTTCTCTCGATTGATGACAATAGCGAGCGGTCCTCTGCAATGCTCTTCGATTTCGCCACCTAGATAGACTTGCATATGAAGCGGGATTAATCTTGCGATTATAAATGTTATTCCCGAGTCTTATTTGCAAATGAGAACTAATACGCAATATGCGCACTTACGGAGAGCTTAGATAAGCTTAAGAAATTCCATATGAGCAATGATTGTAGCGACATATAGAGCATCAAACGTTTTGTGCTCCGCGCCGTTGAATTCGATTACTTGCGTATCGTTATATCGCGCAAGTTGCTGCGCAAAATGTTTGTATGGCTCGGCTTCATTGCTGCTCACAAATATCGAGAGACGGCGACTATGACAGAGCTCGTCGAAAGCGATCCCTCGCAGCTCGCTCCAATTAATCGGCACCTTTGTCTTGCGATCATATATCTTTTGCAATATGTCGCTGCGAATTTCAGGCGTTGAGCAGATGAAGCCGCGCATGAACGAGAACTCTTTGAGGATGAGCGCGATGATTCCGCCGTAGCTGAATCCAATGACAATATCATTTGGCGTCGGTCGTGCACTTTCTATCTGTCTGCGCGCTTCATTGACATACCGCACGAATGACTGTCTCTCTCCGGCGCTAGAATACGCCGTGATCCATGCAATATCTATCGGAACAGGCTCGATATTATGTGCAATAAGTGCACGCAACAGAATATCATAGGAACCGACTTGTTGTGCGCCGCCGGGAATGATGAAACATCGAAAGACTGGTTGCATGCTGCTGCAATTTCTCGTTCCTCGCTTTAAATAATTTGCTTGAGGGACTGGCGCACTCCGAGCAAAAATTCAATTGTTCACAAAATTCACAATTTTATCTTCGTGAACAACCAGCTGCCGAGAGCGATCGATGCAGCAGTCACTGCGATGAGCACGATGAAACTCAAACCGAAACCATAATGCCAAACGCTTGTGAGCGAACCACGGACAAGATCGACGCCATACGCGAGCGGATTGATATCTGCGATCCATTGCAGTACTTTTGGCGACGTGTCAAGTGGGAACAATGCTCCGGACAAGAAGAACGTCGGCATGATCAAAAAGTTCATCACAATCGGAAATGCCTGCATATCGTCGAGCTTTGATGCGATCGCCGTTCCGAGTGCAGTGAAGATGAGTGCTATCAACAGCAGACCGACAAGAGCGAGCGGTAACAACCACCAATTCGTCGGGCGAAAGCCGATGCACAAAGTGATGAGGAATATGACGACGCCTTGCAGTGCAGCGACAGTCGCGCCGCCGAGCGTTCGACCAATCATGATCGTCAATCGAGATATCGGTGCGACAAGCGTTTCCTTGAGGAAACCGAATTGTCTGTCCCAGATAAGCTCGATGCCGCCGAACATTGCAGTGAAAAGGACACTCATACAAATAATTCCTGGCGCGAGGAAGTCGATATAATTTCCGCCGCCGGCTTTCGCATAGATTGATCCGAAGCCGAAACCGAATGCGACGAGGAAGAGGATTGGTTGTCCGAGGCTGCCAATCATTCGCGCGCGCGATCGCCAATATCTCTTGAGCTGTCGCAACCACATAACATAGATGACTTCCATTGTCTGTCGTGCATGAGTCATTGCCATTATCGTCGACCCCACATGCGAGCCATTTGCCGCATACCAGATGCAGCCTCTTCGGTGCGAAGTTTTGTGCCTGTCAATTTGAGGAATGCTTCTTCGAGATTTGCCGTCTTTGTCTGCGTCATCAATTCTTTCGGCGTTCCCATCGTGAGAATCTTTCCGTGATCGATGACTGCGACAATGTCTGCGACGCGCTGCGCTTCTTCCATGTAATGAGTCGTGAAGAAGACAGTCATTTTTTCAGTCTCGTTGAGCTTCTTGATATGCTCCCACATATTGTTTCGTGTCTGCGGATCGAGACCGAGCGTTGGCTCGTCTAGATAGAGAATGTGCGGATGATGCAAAAGTCCGCGAGCGATTTCAAGGCGTCGTTTCATGCCGCCAGAGAACGTCTTGACAAGATCTCCTTGTCGATCCCACAGATCGACGAATTTGAGAAGATATTCGATGCGTGGCTTGCGCATCGATTGTTCGAGGCCATAGAGTGCACCGTGGAAATCCATATTCTCGTACGCCGTCAATTCGTCGTCGAGGCTAGGATCCTGGAATACGATGCCGAACAGGTTTCGGACCGCTGATTGGTTTGCGACGACATCCAATCCGTCGACTGTGAGTGAGCCGCTCGTCGGATCGAGCAATGTCGTGAGCATCTTGATTGTCGTCGATTTTCCCGCGCCGTTCGGTCCGAGGAACGCAAAGATCTGTCCGCGTTTGACTTGGAACGAAATATTTTTGACAGCTTCGAACGTTCCGAACGTCTTGACCAGATTCCTTACGTCGATGATGACGTCAGATGCCGTGTTTGATTGTGAAGTCTGCACGGTTGCTGTTTTTGCAGCCGACACTTTCGATTGCTGCGAGTTTGCTGCAGGTCTTTTGGGATGCACGAGTTTGGTAACCATATGACTTTTTTAATGTCTCATGCCCTTTTAAAACTTCTGAATCAATAATTGCCGTAAGTCATACTTTCTTGCTCATTCTCATATTCGCTGGCGACTACGTATACTCCACAATACTTTTAACTGATGGCGCAATGGAATCGTTAGGTGATTCTGCATGCAATACACACAACTAGGAAATAGCGGTCTTCGAGTCTCACGGCTCTGTCTTGGAACAATGACGTTCGGCTCTGGCTTTCGAAACGTCGGTTCGACTTCGCAATCCGACGCGAATGAAATCGTCAAATATGCATATGAGAGCGGTATCAATTTCTTTGATACAGCGGACATTTATTCTCAAGGAGATTCCGAGACTGTTCTCGGCAAAGCGATCAAGGCGAACAATATTCCACGCGATCGGATCATCGTCGCGACAAAAGTCCGCGGAACGATGGGCGACGACATCAACAACGTCGGTCTCTCGCGGCATCACATTCTCAATTCATGCGACGCAAGCCTTGCGCGATTGCAAATAGACTACATCGATCTCTATCAAGTCCATAACTGGGATCCGGCGACGCCGCTCGAGGAAACGATGCAGGCGCTCAACGATCTTGTCCGAGCGGGAAAAGTGCGATACATCGGCGTCTCCAATTTCTCTGCGTGGCAGATCCAGAAAGCGAATGGCATCGCACGACGGCACGGTTGGGCACGCTTCATCACGATGCAAGGCTACTACAGTCTCGTCGGCAGAACGATCGAGCACGAAATCGTTCCGCTCTGCGAAGACCAAGGTATGGGAATATTGCCATGGAGTCCGCTTGCCGGTGGAATGCTCAGCGGCAAATATCGCAAAGACAAACCGATGCCGCAAGATACAAGGATGGCTGGCGAGCTCGGCAGTTTCATTCCCGTAGACAAAGAGCAGCTCTATCGCATACTGGATGTCGCCGATGTCATTGCTGCTACGCACAACGTTCCTGTCGCAGCCGTCGCACTCGCATGGTTGCGCCAGAAGCGCGCTGTAACGTCTGTTATCATTGGTGCGCGCACTATGGCTCATCTCGTCGAGAATATCAAGGCGGCGGATGTAGTATTGACTGCTCAGGAAATGGCAAAGCTTGATGATGTGAGCAAATCGCAGTTGCCATATCCGCAATGGATGTTTGAATGGACGTTGCGCGATCGATTGCCGCAGAGTCTCGTGAGAGAATCGACAAAGTCTGCAGAGGCGAAAACAGCAGCAGCACAAACCAAAAAGAACGGTTAATTTTTATTTT
>CAZGJY010000121.1:0-3855 GCA_964525725.1 uncultured Methanosarcinales archaeon
CGATAGAAAATGTGAGAAGAAATATAAACCGCTCTTTCGTGAAGGAACAATATGTCTTGGCTCGCAACAATTGTCGCATCACTCTTGAATCTCATCGGATCATGGGGCTATCTCGGCATTTTCATCTTGATGGCGATTGAATCATCGTTCATCCCAATCCCAAGCGAAGCCGTGATGATTCCCGCCGGCGCGCTTGCTGCACTTGGTCAAATGAATATAGTTCTTGCATTCATCGCCGGCGTTCTTGGAAATATTGTCGGAGCGATCATCTGCTACTATATTGCGTTTGTCGTCGGACGAAAAGGGATCGAGTCTCTTAACGTAAAATATGGAAAATACTTTCTCATATCAAAGAATGCCGTGCAGAAAACCGATGCATATTTCGAACGTCACGGTCACATCACTGTCCTTCTCGCTCGACTGATTCCCGGCATCCGTCATCTCATCTCATTGCCAGCAGGATTCGCACGGATGAATAAAGGACATTTCATCGCATATACTGCAATGGGTTCAGCAATATGGAATATTGTATTGCTGTCGCTCGGTTATTTCTTAGGAAAGAACAGTGCATTCATCGCAAAAGATTTGCAATCGATAACGTACATCGTTATTATACTCGCCGTGATTGTGATCTGCGCATATTGGTGGCACACATTCCAAAAGAATAAGAGACGCTCAACAAAAGACAGACAGATTCGCAGTACAGACAAGCGATAAGCACTCAACACGGAGCAGACCTCGACTGACATCTGGACTTGAGATGGTTGGAAGGGTCAACCTCAATTCTCGAGGGGCTGTGCGGAATCCTTCCGATATCTTTATAAATAGCCTGCTGTTTTCTGGAAACATCATGGTAGGAGAAACAAAATTAGAATCAATCGGCGAATTGCAGAAAGGAAGCTACATCGTTATTGACGGTGCAGCCTGTAAGATTACTGATACTAAAACGTCGCGACCAGGAAAGCACGGTCACGCAAAAGTCAATCTCATGGCAGTCGGTCTTATCGACGAAAAAAAACGAAATCTCGTTTTGCCAGGTCACGATAGCGTTGAAGTGCCAATCGTGGGCAAGAAGAACGCACAAGTCCTCTCAATCACAGGAACGAATGCGAATGTCATGGACAGCGAATCATTCGAGACATTCGACATGGCGATTCCAGAAGAGCTCCAAGGTCAGGTCAATTCTGGCACAGAAGTCGTCTACTGGGAAATCTTAGCAGATAAAGTTATGAAGCAGATCAAGAACGCATAAATCACACTAAAAATAAGAGATATCGCTTACTCAACACAGGAAAACACAATGGTCAAATTCCCAGAAGCACAAATTCGATTGTTCAGAAACAAGTTCGTCTGCCGCCGATGCAAAGCAGCGATCAAAGTCCCGATGATGGCAGTCATGGCTGGTACAGCAAGCTGCCGAAAATGCGGAGACAAAGCACTTCGCCCATACCGTAAGAAGTAATTGCAGCAGTACATATCGTGCTTCCTCTGATGGTTAAAAACACAAAACCAGCAAAAACAGTAGTAAAAGATAATTCAAACAAATACTACCGGATTGTTGGCATTGTTTTGCTCATTCTTTCAATTCTTTTGTTGATTAAATCAGTAGGAACGATAATTCTTGCACTAACTTGGCCACGATTTTACACTGGCTTACAGATTGTCTTTGAGCGAAATATTTATCAGGGGATTATGTACTATGTCTCATTCATCATCGACATCGGACTCGCAATCTGGGTCATCCAATTCTCAAGAATGCTCATCAAAGAGAAATATACCAAACAGTTGCTCTATTACATTTATGCACTTATCGCAAAACAGATTATTTTTTTTATGCTTGCAATATGCTTTGCGCAATACGCAGACTGCGTTGGTGACGCTCTCGCTGCAATAATCATCTATCTCATTTTTGTTAGCAGCGACAACGTTATTTCACGTTTTTTCCAGAATAAACCGCTCAACAGGTAATTTTTTTCTGATTTTTGCAATTGCAAGTTGCTTCAACAAAGAATAATTGATGATTGACGCAATCATCGAATCAAGACGCATTGCTATATATTTATATACTCCCAGACGGGAATTGCTGAGTACGCATGGACACAATCAGAGACGCATTTCTCACATTCGTCAAAACACAGTGGATTGAATTCGCTCTCCTTGCGATCGTGATAATCTGGCTCCTCATCTTCCTCGCAAGAAACCGTAAAAAGATAGAAGACCAACCGTTGATACGCATTGGCGGTTTCAATATCCTCTCAATCTCTCTCGCACGCACAAGCTGGGGTCTTGCTTTGATGAATACCTGGGCGAAGAAATACCGCGAATGGATAAAACTTTTCGGCTACATCGCGATCGGCATCGGATTCATCGGCCTTGCGCTCAATCTCGTCTCACTCATCGCAATCATCAAAAATATTATTCAGACGCCAAGCACCGCGCAAGTATCGCTTGTCTTGCCGTTCACAAATGTTCCAGGCCTCGGTTATCTCGCATTCTCTCACTGGATCATCGCAATAATAATTCTCATGTGCGTCCATGAATTTTCGCACGGTGTTGTCGGTCGAGCATCTAACATCACGATCAAGACAAGCGGCATGGCAGTGTTGCGATTCCTCTATATCCCGGTGATCCCTGGCGCATTCGTCGAGCAGGATGAGAAAGAGTTCGAGACGCATTCCGACGTCGAGAAATATGCAATGCTCTCCGCGGGACCAGTTTCAAACATACTTCTATCAATCATATTCTTGCTCATTTCGCTGTTCATCTTTGCGCCGCTCACGACACATATGACAGAGCCTGTCGGTTTCTCATTCACTGCAATCATTGCAGACAAACCTGCAGCACTGCAAAATGTCACAACAGATATGCTCTTCAACTCTGTCAACGGAAAGCTCACGAACGATTCATCACAGCTCTTCACGCAGCTGCTCTATAATACCAAACCCGGCGACCAGATGACGCTTGGCTACTTTAATTACACGACGGGGCTTGCAAATGATTCGTTAACAAAAATAATAACGACGCAAGCATCCCCGACTGACGCAAGCACTGCGTTTCTCGGAATCTCCGGCATCAACAATGTGCGCGATTTCAAGCCACAATACAAACCATACGAAAAAGCATTCAACTGGTTTGCAGACCTCGTCCACATCTGTTTCATCTTCAATCTGCTCATCGGGCTCATCAATCTCATGCCACTCTTCATCACAGACGGCGGACAGATAGTGCGAGTCTTCACAAAACAGCTCTATGCGAAAGACAAAGAGAAAGCGAAGCGCGCATACACTATCGTCAATTTAATATGCGTATCCATACTCGCAGCGGCATTCATCATTCCGCTTGTAGTTCAGTCATTGCGTTGAAATAAAGGACCAAAAAGATAGAAAAATATAAAATCAAGGTAAAAAAAGTACAGATAAGAGAAATGCGCAATCAACCTCAAAATAATATGGAATTCCCACAACCGCAGTTACCAAAAAGAGAAATTGAGTCAGCGTCAATCAAATCTATTCCTATTGAATCCCACAGACTCACGCCGCACGCACAGCTGCAACTCTCGCATACGACTTCTATCCACGAGCGGTTGGCGCAAGTCAACAAACTCTTCGAGACACATCCGATCCTCGGACAGAAAACTGCGCGCATCCGCGCGCTTGCTGCCGATCGACCGATCGAGAATAAAGAACACATTGCACATCTCGCTGAAATCTTGCTCAACCAAGAGAAACCATTGTGGCAGAGCGTGCGCATCCACGCACAGACAATTAGGGCGCATTCTGTGGAAATCAATGCACGCGAAGAAAATTCTCTTGCGCTCGACGAAGAGCAGAAAAAACATATTCAAGAACATGCAGC
>CAZGJY010000122.1:0-3839 GCA_964525725.1 uncultured Methanosarcinales archaeon
AGCGCTTTCTCAAGATCAAGGCTCATATGAAGATACAAACACCGGCGTGACTTTTACTAATGATAAAAGTAAAATTTACCGTTCATCAGATTTAACTGGTGCAGATAGTTCTTCTGCGACGACTGAAATCCGCTATGATGCAGGAAACGGTCAGACAACATATATTTCAGTTCCGGGAGTGAGTGTCAGTTCAAGTGTCAATACTATAGCTGATATTGTTAGTTCATCAACACTTCCAGGATATACTTTGGTAACACGAAATCTTCCTGATAAAAATAATCCTGACGGTCAAATAACTTCCTTCTCATATACTCCTTCTGCGACATCTGATTCTGGATTTGCGAATGCTAAAACTTCGACGACTGTGACATATACTGGATCGAATAGTTTCACAATCGCTCCTACGGCGCCAATTTCATACACTGACGAGGCTGGCGCGCAAAAAACTGTATCTGGCACTTTGTCAATCTCAGGCAGAACTGTGAGTCTTGATGGCGGCTCAAGTATTGATACATCAACTGTTACATTCAATGGAAACAGGATTGTAGCAAACTATCCGAGAACATGCGATGCGTCTTGCAAAACAAAAATAGATTCAAATGTCGATGCGCTCAATGCAATCTATAACGACGGTTATGACGCGCAGCTTAATGGTCCGCAAGCCCAGAAGGCGATGGAACAATACAATACTCAAGTCGCTGCAGCATCTACGGGAATCGATGCAGAGATTCTCAGCGGATTCGGCTTAACGTCAACAACCAACGGCGCGAAAGCGTATCTCACATTGCAAGGCCTCGACACTGTTGCGAGCGGATTCTCTGGCTACTCATCATTATTCATGTCGAAGGGTGCGCTCGCTGATTGGGAATACAAACTCGACCAAGCATTCACGCCGTTCACGACGACGGGTTTGATCGATTCTATCTGCGCAGCAAACATCAAGCAGACGACGCAGCAGACTGCGTATGTCAAAGTTCCAGGCGACGCTGTCATCCCTGCAGCAACAGTCGCTGCAGAGTGCAGCCCGATCATCGATGGTTTCTCGGGTGCACATTTGCGCGAATACAAATTCACGGCGTATGTCAATAATCCACAGACCTCGAACCAGTCGACGCCGATGACGTTCAACATCGTTCTCTCTGGCGATCAGACGATCAATCTGCTCAATGCGAGCAAGGTGTTGCAGCCCGGCGAGACGTTCTCTATCGACAAGAGCCAACAACCGGTGTTCTCGAATAATACATACACAAAGATTTGCATCTCGTTCGATCAACCGCCGGCATTCTTCGGCTCGAGCACAGTATGCAATGTAATCACGTGTCGCGACGATTTGTCGAGCAGCGCGTATGATTCTGCTCCGACAACAACGGATATCAATATAACGACGGTTTCAGTTCCAAACACGGTGACGAGTGTGTCTGCGACGACGGGTCAGAACACGACGTCATTCTTCAATCCAAGTATATGATTCCACCACTGTAACAATGATAACGACACTCAAGAAATCACTCAACGTAAAAATCTGGTTCATCGTAGCTATTTTGCTTGCTTCATATTTCCTCATCGTTGGGACGCCGTTCCCTCCTGGATATGTTTTGCAAGCAGGTGATGCATACCTGCGATCGCTTCCTGGTTACGCTGATATCGCGACGGGCGTCGTCACGCAGCAACAGATCGAGCAGAATGGCGATGTGTATATCAGCTATCTTCTCCAAGTGATCGTGTTTCCGATGCTTGCCGTTGTGATCTGTTATTTGATTTTTGTGATCGCAAGCGTTCTTATATGGAACTATATTATCACAAGCTCGATTTCTCTGCGCGGTCTTTGGCGTTCGATCTACAGCAATCTTCTCGTCGGATTAGTCACGATAGTTCTCGGCGGGTTGTCTTATGCTATCTTTTTTTTCATCGGTTCATTCGGAATGATAATTTGGCCAAAGATATGCACTTTTTTGTTTGCTTTGAGCATTTTGTATTTGCTTATGTTGCTCTTGGTCTTCAACTATCATCTGCAGAAAAGTCGTGCATTTGTGCAATCGCTTATACTGACTGCTGCGACGATTGGTAAGAGCGGTTGGAAACTGTTCGGATTCGCAGTCATTGTGTGGATCGCCAGCACTCTTGTCAGTTTCCTGTCTCTTGTTCCGGCGTTTTATGGTGCAGACAACTTGCTGAATCTTTTGCTAGTCATCGCCATGGTTCTCGCCTTGGCGTGGTTGCACACATTCATTGGAGCAACGATAACTGCAGATGAATTATCTATGTCTGCTGTTGCAAGTCAGAATGCGCAGCAATCTGCGCGTCAAACGACTGGTAGGAGAAAAAAGTAAAATTGTCTTTCTATGATTAGAGTGTTATTATTATTCGAACTGGAAACGGCGAGCATCCTGCTCTTCGATCTCTTTCTCTTCCATTTTCTGGATAGCGAGTATCGAGAGGACGCCTTGATAGAAGAATTCTTCTGCAAGATCTCGGTGTGAGAGTCCTTTCGTCTCTTCCTCGACTTGCGTCCACAACTGTTCGAATTCTGTGTCGCAGATATCATTCGCAAGTTCTTCGAGCTCGCGTTGTTCAGAATCGCTGAACGGCGGGGAATCGGATTGCGGATTCTGTTTTGGCGGTGTTTCCATTTTAGAGGGAAATGACTCTGACTTTTTTAATGTACTGCAAATTCTGCTGGAAAGAGTTTACGGACATTTTCTCGGGTTTGCGGCTCTCCTATTCGTATTTGAGAATTTTGAGTTTAGCTATTCCGCCAATCAATAACGTGTCTGTTGGTCCAAGAATGATATTCTCGCCTTCAGAAAGTCGTACGGGTGGTTTGTTGTCTCTCAATAATATAGTCGCTCGGGCATTTTTTCCTTCAGTCCATTTTCGTAATGTGGGATCCTTTACTGCCGGTGAGATCTCGCCGGAAAATCTGGAAACATCAATGTGTCCAACTTCTACATCATTGCTCGAGTGTCTGCCGACTGTGATTGCACTTTTAGAAATTTCAAGAATCTTATCTGGTTGTCCTTCGATTATTAATTCAACGACGGTTTTTGCCATTTGAATTTATCAGTTCGGCATGAAGCTAATAAATAATTTGTTTTTACGAGAAAATTGAAAAGAAAAATTAGCGATATTGCTTGAGCGTATCTTCGATTTTCTGGATATGCTCATTCTTGACAGTTATGCCGTATCCTGAGAGAACGACTTTGACATCGTCTGCATTGAGTGGCATAATATCGACAATCTTGTTGACATATTCTTCTTTGAGTCGAGGAATTTCAAGCGCGATGATTTTCTCTTTGAGCTCTGCGCCATCTTTTTCTGAGAGTGGTGTGAAGAGATCGACGTATTCTTGGACACGGTTCGATCGGACAGAAAGTGTTTCGTCTCGTTTTTTGATAACTTTGAGCTCTTTCTTGACTTCGTAGAGTGAAAGTGGTTGTTCTGAGATTATTTTTGGTGTTGTCATTGATTAGCCTCAGTGTGGTCTGATTCTGTGATGTCGACTGCTGTTGTCTGTTATGTATCCAATCAATTCTGCTTGTGCAGATGTACTGGGTGGACGAGCAATGTTTTTTCTTGACCGAAGTTGTCGATCGCTACTTTGTAGCTTGAGCCTTGCTTGCCTGTGATTGTTCCAATCTTTCCGTGATATCGTCGGAAGTAGACGCCTTGCTGGTATGCAGGCTCAGCTTTGAGAATGACTTTGTCTCCTTCGTTCAATTTCTGGAGGAATCGTCTGATAGAGATCTTGCCGCTCGCTCGAAGCGGTTTTGAGTACATGTGGCTCGTCTTTCGTCGTGCACCACCCATTCGCATTGCCATGTTTCATTCACCTATTGTGT
>CAZGJY010000123.1:0-3747 GCA_964525725.1 uncultured Methanosarcinales archaeon
ATGAATATCTTACGCTCGCCGATATTAGCACAGAAGCCACAAATCAAAAAGCGATTATTTTAAGCACAACTGAAAGGGCAGGAATAGATAGAAAAATTCAATCAGTTGCAAATGTATTCAACAACACATTTGCATACATTTCGCACACCACGCTGAGATATACACCGACACTTCCCGCCGTAGCGGGAATTTTATGGGCATTTGGCAATCTAGATTATCGATGGATAGGCGGCTCAGTACTCGCTTCAGTTATAGGAACTATGATTGAAACGTATTCTTTCACAGACAGAAAAAATAGAAATGCAAATCATCCCGCAAACATGGATCGATTACAAGCTGCACGCAAAGTAGAAACTATTCTTCCAGAAAATAGCGCTCAACAAAATTATGCAGAAGCAAACGAACCAAATAATATTCAGGATTGGCAGTTGCAAGGTGGGATATATGTTACACCATCCAAGACGAAAGACTAAAAATAATACAGAAATAATAGTTTTGCGTTATTTCTTATTCAAAAACTTCTCAATCACGTCGACATACTCTCGCGCTTGCTCATAATATCTTTCATACTGCTCACCACTGATATCCTTCGCAGTCTTCTTGGTGATTGACTTGTAAAGATCGTAGAAAAATCGCACAAGCTTGACGTATTTTTTGTCAAGAAGCCGTGCAGAAACCATTTTCTCGTCGAGAAGATCAGCGATATGTGCAGGACTCGGAGGAACGACGCCAAGCTTCATGAGTGCCGCGTGCGATGAATCAATGACAGCCCAATAGAGATCTTCGCACGCGCGATGAGAGTGCCATCGTGAATTCTGCAACGTCGCTTGGCTGCGCGCGAAATAATTCCAGATGCTCTCAAACGTCGGACGGATACGTCCTTGCGCAAGCAGCACCTGCATCGGTTCGAAGAAACCAGTATCGACTATTGGAAAGCCGTCGCGCAGAATATTGACGACGAGTGGATCGCCGTTGCGCATCGACTCGAAAAACGTCGTGAATTTGAGTGTCGTGACATGGATCCGCGGCGAGATTTTTGTGCATATCTTCTCGCAGATGATGCGATACGTCTCCATCAATTCTTTGGAGAGGACAATGCTGATGTCGTCGACAATGACAAGAATGTCGATATCGCTCGACGGATTCTGAGCGCCACGAGCCGCAGACCCGAAAAGAATGATGCCTTTGAGAATCGGCTGGAACTCTTTGTATGCCTCTTTGGAGAACGCGTACGCAAGATCGATCTCTGTCTTCTCATACTTGCCTGCAACCACAGACTTACGTTTCTCGATAGGATAATCCATGAAAATTTGCCCTCATACAGTCAAGCTGCAGCAAGTGCGTACGATTGACCATTGCAATTGTCTCAGCGAATATAATCCTTCGGAATTACAATCAATTGCAATCGTCACGCCGTTGTTGTGTGCAGACGAAACTCTATTTCCTACTTGAGAGGGAAAATGCAAAACTTTGTTTATAAGTATTTATTACTATTTGAGAATAGTGGTTGATAATGCTGTTGCCTCATATACACGCTCTCGCGTACACAAATCACCTGGATTTACTTATCCTGCTTGCTTTCTTGCTTGGATGTCTTGTTTCGGCGGCAAAAGTAAATGACTTCATTGCCAAGCTCCTGACGCTCAAATGTCATATCAAGCCGCGGCAGCATTTTCTCAAACCAATGAATCTGCGCAGAGCGCTTCATCTGCTTGCCGCTCATCGACTGTATCGGAAACGTCGCAACAATCAACGCCGCATCGATGCGTTTAAGAATGTCATACGTCACGTAGAGCCGCTGCGATTCAAGCGTATCGAGCGCCTTGAGCAAAAAACAAATGTCGAATCGTGTATTGAATGGCTCAGTTTCCAGTCGCTCGAATTCACGGACAAGATCGAATGAGACTGCGCTCGCAGATAATTTATTGCGAGAGAAAAAAACATTCAACTGCTGACAATCCAAGTCAGAGAGTTCATTGCACAAATAAGTTATCTTGTCAAAACTCATCTTGCCACGCGTAATGTCACGAACAATTTTCTTTCCAGTATGGGCGCAATGAGAATTGTAGTAAGAATGAAATGCGATTGGATTAAGTCCACATGCCAGATCAAGAATAGCCATAGATTCATTCTTAGACTCAGTCTTGAGTTCAGTTCTTGAATCTGCGCATTTTGCAAAGACTAAGTCAAAGAATTCGTCATATACCGGGACGCGCTCTTTCGTCGAGAGATGTGAATCAAGCAGAACGTCAATTGATTTTACATCGGCAAGTCTCGCCGAAGACAGTAATTCCCGTCGTTTTGCGACGAGCGACGGAATCTGAAAAATTGCATATGGATTTCGCGCTTTCGCACGAATGAATTTTATCAACTCGTCATATTTCTTTGATTTGACAACTTTCAATAGCTCCGTCGAGTGGACAAATGCGCGCAGTTTTTTGTCGAGGCGCAACCGCTCGCCGGCGTGATAGATGATAAAATCCGTCGAGAGGAACGCGAGATCCTTCTTCGCACGCACATCAGCGAGCACACAGGCTAAGAATGCTGATTGGTCAAATGAATGACCAAATGAAACTTTTTCAGATTGTTCAGATGATTCAGATAACCGAATTGAAGAAGACGACGCAGAAATCAAAGCAAACCCTCACTCCATGCCTGAGCCTGACCATGGCTTCCAGTCATCGCTGTCCGGCGAATAGCCTCGGAATATGAAGTTCGGACGATTCGCTCGACCAAGATATGCGTCGCGCACATAACCGAAATTTGAGTTCGGATTGAGCCACGCATCAGTTCCTGCCCGTCCGCGAGAATATTTATTGTCGATGTGCGCGCCGACCATCTTCCATGTTTCATGATACCCATTCTTGCCTTGGTTGAAACCGCCTTCGACAGCCATTTTTTCAGAATAACCGTTCTTCTTGAGAATATCAAGGACATCTTTTATCGGCGCATTACCGTGGCCTGGTGCAAGGTGCGTATCATCATAACCAAAGTTATCTGCGAGGTGGACATTTCCAATATATCCGCCTTCCGCAAGTTTGCGAACTTGCTTGAGATACCAATCGTTGAATTTTTCATCGGTCTTCTCTTTTGAGTCGCCGTCTTTTGGAATGAAATGTTTTCGCCACATGTTCATGTGACCAGTGTCAAACGTCACTTTGATGTGCTGGTCCGCAAGTTTTTTCGCCTCGGACTCGCTATTCACGCGTTTCTGCTCGACAAGCTGTTTCGTCATTTCTTCACGCGCATTCTTGACGAGTTTGATGAGTTCTTCTGGATGCGAACCATAACCGAATTCAGGATAGATATTCTCGAGCGATACAAAAATAGGCTTGACATCATCGCCAGGCCGCATCTGTTTTGCCGCAGCAGTCTGTTGCATCGCATAGATACCAAGCTCTGCAAACGATTTTCGACTTTTCTCAAGCGCATATGACTCGATATCTCTGACTTTGTCGATCTGCTTGAGCAATTCCTGTGCCTGCCGTCGGCCACCAATCGCTGTCTCTTGACCATATTGGATCTCACGCTGCTCTGCGTCGATAAGCCGCTGCAATTCTTTGAGCGGGTCGAGCAATTCGCGGGAATTATTGCCGTCAGCTTTTGCTGTGAATTCAGCTTTGACGCGATTCCATTCTTCCCCGTCCCCGAGTTTTTCGTGCATATGTTTGTAGAAGCCGAGCTCTTTAAGGCTCTTTTCTCGAGTCTCTATTCCTCTTGCATATCTATCTTCATACAGACGGGATT
>CAZGJY010000124.1:0-580 GCA_964525725.1 uncultured Methanosarcinales archaeon
TGATATAATTTGCAGTGTTGTTTGCTGAGAAGTTAATATTCTTAGTTCCAGCAGGCGACGTGATGCTGTTCTTTTGGAATGTGAAGTTACCGCTGTTGATGATGGTGATTGGGACGCTGCTGCTTTGGGTGGCGGTTATAGTATTATTTGAGACTGAGTTGGAATTATTATATGCATTGACATAGAATGCCGTTGACGATGCGCCGAGCAACTGGATATTATTATTATTGAAACTATTATTGGTTGTGAACGATTGCGGACCTGAATTATTGAGCAGTATGGCGTACTCATTGTTTCCGAACAGCAGCACAGTATTATTTTCGAAGAGCACGTTTTGCACATTGCCGCACGAACCGTCATTAGAATAACCCGCCGCTCCGGTGGCGTTGAGATACATCCTGCTGTTGATCACTTTGTGGTTTGCTCCACCGCAAAATGTCATGATATCAAATGCATCTGCGGATGAAGTAACATTGAGTGTCGTATTGCTGATTATCCACGCTGCTCCATTATAGTTACTGACTGCCGCATCTCCAGCTGTCGCAAGAATCGATGAATTGTAAACGAAAGCACCATTTGC
>CAZGJY010000124.1:590-3697 GCA_964525725.1 uncultured Methanosarcinales archaeon
CATATTAATGCCAGCGCCGCCATATGATTGGATATTTGTGTTCACAATAGTTATCTGAGACCCTTGCATATTGCCCGAATGAGTGATAGCATACTGTCCACTCGCTGGCGATGCGTTGAGGATGACGGTTGAGTCTCTGATGAGGAATGGAAGGATGAAGAAGTTATTCAGGAACACAACACTCCCATAGTTGCCGTTACCCTGTTTTGCTTGCAGTGTATCGTTGACTACCGTTGTGTTCATTGAATTGTCTACAGATAATGCACTCGCATTCTGCACAGAAATCGTGCTGTTCGAAATGATGGTGTTGTTAGATAAATTGTAGATGTATATTCCTGTCGAGAAATTGCCCGTCGTCGTGATTGTAACATTATTGATGGTGCTGTTCATCGATGATTGATTGATCAGGATGCCGTGCGAATAATTCCCTGATGATGTGATGGCACTGTTTGTTAGTACGCTATTATTGACAGCAAACAAAGTTATCGTGGGTGAGTTAATCGAAATCGTAGTAGCATTGACGTTAGTGGTGGTTATATTTGAAGCCGTTGAAACCAGGTTGCTTGAATTAATTAACGCTACATTTGCGATCAGGGTGTTTTTCACGCTCACTAAACTCAAAGAATAACCATTGTTCGAAACGAAAGTTGAATTTGCGATTACATAGCCAGAGCCGCCTGAGATTTGTAACGCAATACAATTAGATGAGCCTGCGCCACAATTAGTACTGATATTATTTTGCAAAAATTGGCTATTATCCGAATTAGAGACAGAAATTGTTTGTGTGGTTTTTGGGTCTGAAACCGTATTATTCTGAAAAATCGTGCCTGTTGCTGAAGAAAAGGATAGCAAATTGATGCTTGATGAGCCGGAACTGATGCCAAATGTACTATTTGCGATCACATTATTTGAAGACGATGCGAGCGAAAATAAATTGACATTATCGGCATCGACAAATGCAGAAATTCCGGAGAAAGTGTTATTATTCGAACCTCCGCTTATAGTTATGCCAAAAGCAAAATAGTTCACTGCTAGACTTATATTTGAAAAGACACTATTAGTGACGCCGCTCATCCCTAAACCCTTTGCGGAGGATATGATTGCGGTGGGCGGCGTCAACGATATATTTTGGACTATCCAATTTGAACCGCTGGATATTGATAGTAATACGTCATTTGTTGTTCCGGGATGGATTGCAGTAAAATAAGTGTTTGTCAAAGAAATGTTACTGTAACCGCTAGACGTTAATCCTGAAACTGATCCTCCGCCGCCACCCGAATTAACTGTGTGATTGAATCCGTTCAGAGTAATATTGTTTGCACCGATTATCAAGCAATTCTTGCCTGTACCTGAGGAATTTAAGTTAGTTGTTATGTTGTAGACCCAATTAGAGTTGTTTAAAATTCCGCAGCCAAACGTCTGCGTCGCAGGAGCAAAGTCAGAACCATTCCCGATCCATTTCGTCGAGAATGTCGTCGAGCTGATCGGTTCCTGCGCACCATAACCATCTGCCCAGCCGTCGAAGTTCGAGTCATAAATCGCATACGACGAATTGCCAAACATCGGATAATAATTTCCTTGGGCTACTCCGTTAAACGTCGTGTTGAATGTTTGCGAAGAATTAGTCAGATTAAACCAAAGTGTTGGATTGCTCGCAAAGTGATTCCAATAAACACTATAATTTCCAGTGCCCGCATTAGTCGCAAAGTCAATAAATTCTCCGCCGGCAGTTGTTATGTTGAAAGTGTTGTTATATACTGGCATATTGTTCAATGCATTACTTGAAGCAGCAGTGAACAATCCAATACGTGAAACGGTGACAGTATTCCTTCGAATAATATTGTTAGTGCCTGAACTAGAGTCTATACCGATTCCATATGTATTTCCTGACAGAGAAATGATTGTATTATTTTCATATGTATTTGCAGCAGGACTTCTGAGCATAAGGCCAGTTGCGTTAGACAGATACAGCGTATTATTTGCAACAACAGCTCCTGATCCGCCAAACCAATTTGCTTGTATCGCTGCGTCCATGCCACTTATTGAAAGCGAACCTAGATTTCTTCCAAACGATGCAATAGTATTATTGAAGAGAATATTATTAGAGTCTGATAATAGAAAGACGCCAAAGTGATTGGACGCGCCAATCACTGCGCTTGAATCATAGGTGATATTATTGCCTGTGATTAAATTGCTGTTCGAACTATCAATGGATAATGCATTTGCATTAAAATTTAATGTCGTATTTGCTATGATAGTATTATTTGTTATGTTATTATTGTTGGAACCAGCACGCAACATAATGTAACCATACCAGCTCCAGGAAGAATCAAATTGCAAATTAGTGGCTGAAGTTATTGTCGGAGTGTTAAATATCGAGTTTTTAATATTTGAATTGGTTACGCCCGAAAACATAACTGAGCCATTGTTTATCGTAACTTGGTCAAGAGTAATATTCGTGCCAGTTGTTACTATGCCACTAGAATTCATGAATACTGAATTAGTAATCTGCGTGTTGTTGACGTTGGTTAGATTAAAACCATATCCGTTATTTCCATTAAAAATTGTGAAATTGCTATAATTTATTTGGTTGCAATAAATGCAAGTAATACTCGCAACTTGCGCACCGTTTAAATTGTAATTTTGATTTGCTAAATTGTAGTTGTAGAAGAACAATTGATTATTAGTATACGTCGGATAAAAGAAATTTGCGCCCGTTATTGTAGCGTTACCAAAAACAATTGGATAAGTAGCAGTAATATTGACGCCTGTAAAGTTGGAATAGTCATTTTTCTCAAGCCAAATGCCGGTGTTGTTACTATTTCCGGAGCTAAAGTTAACAATATTATTAGTAAGGGTGACTGGAGTAGATACTCCTCCATTACCCAAACTAAATGCGATGGAGTTATTGGCATTAAGGTTGAAAGTATTATTTCTGATAGTAAAATACGACCACACATGTGCGATGCCTGCAACTGTTCCTGATCCACTTGCATTCAAAGTAATAAGATTGTCAGCGATCACAGTTCCCAAACTTGCTCGACCTTGACCGCTGCTTTCGTCAAATCCTGAAAGAAGTCCCGTGGATGTATTTCCTGTAAGCGTAT
>CAZGJY010000125.1:0-3676 GCA_964525725.1 uncultured Methanosarcinales archaeon
TAACGAGAAGATATCATAAGACATAGTAGCAGCATTTACAACTATTATATTATCAGGATTACGTTATTAGTTATGGTTCATTGTTGTCATTAAGCTATTAAGGAAAAAATGAAGTTAGGGAAACATTTTTTTAAAGATAATTTTTTAAAAGAGAATCAGCAAGAAAAAATTAGGGGTAATTCATGTGAATTTAGTTTTAACAATTGGGATTTGCATCGTTCTGCTCTTCATCTTCGTGCAGCTCGTCACATTTTTGCTCGAACAGCTCTCGAAATTTCTGCTTGTTCTACGATTTCCGAACGGTCCAATCTCGCTGCTCTTCCAAGTGCTCGGCTTGGGAGTTCCATTTGCAATCATCAGCATTCTCTTCGCGAGGAATGCAATTACTGAACAGTTGGTCGCGGGGACAGCTGTCGGCTACGCGATATTCTCACTGCTCGGCATTCCTGCTCTGCTCGGTTTTCGTCACAAAGGAACAATCCGTACCGTTATCTCATCTCAATCGTTGGCAAGCGTTCTTTTCGGCGGATTCGCGTTCATCCTTGCCGCAATCGATCAGCGGATTAGTTCGCTTGAAGGTGCTGTGCTTCTTGTTTTGTGCCTCGCATATGTATGGACCGGTTTCTCGACGCCATCATCACAGCCGCTCCCGCATCGCACAGAACTCTCGATTGGTAGGATATTCGGACTTGTTGCGGTCGTCGTTGCAGTCATTGTCTGTACATATTACACCGCGATATTCACAGCAAATGCAGCTGCTCAACTGACCGATGGCGCAGTTATCGGCCTCACGCTCATCGCAGCACTTTTAGTTTTGCCGCTCTTCGTCTTTGCGTGGAAAAATGCGCAACATACGCAGACAGTCATACAGACTGCTGCTCACAACGCAATGATGATCCTTCTCGGCTGGGTCGGTCTGTTTGCAATATTCACTCCACTCGTGATATCTCCATTCGTCCTTGTTCTGGGGTTGCTCTTTTTGTTCATCGCAATCTTCTGTTTCTTTCTCATCGGGCGAGAAGTCATCGTGCTCAATCGATTCACAGCAATCGCTCTTGTATGTCTGCTCTTGCTTTACGCAATCAAGCTTTTCTTCAACAGTTAAGCAATGTTTCAATATTTTTTCAACAGACAGGTATTCGCCCGCCGATAGCTGAGAAACTAAGATAATATATGATAAAAGCGAAAAAAGAAGGCAGTCAAAGAGTACAATAGTAGATTATCTTATTACAAGCCCCAGAGCGGATTTTGTTTTCGCATGATTTCTGCAATCTCTTTGAGCACTTCTCGATCATCGAGTGCAAGAATATCTTTTTTTGCTTTGAGCGCAAGAAAGTCTTCTTCGCCAATCTTTGTGTAGAAAATATCTTTCTCCGCAATCTGCCGTCCGATTGCAACGCCATCGATAGAACACGCGACTTCCATATTTTTTGTCGCCACGGGAATTGTCGTTTTATTCTCCTGCAATGCTTTGATGTGACCTGCATTTGATCCGTCTGCTTTCATGAGTTGCATGCCCGCAGCCATCTGTCCGAGCTGGATCTGCACACCGATAATCGCAGGATTATTCTGGCGGAATGAGCAGCCAGCCATGAATTGCATCTTACCAAGCTTAGGCAATTCTTTGAGCTGCGCCTGCAGTTTTTCTCGCTCTTTGATATCTTTCCACTCTTTGTACAAATCGAGGATTTTGTAGATGACAGGTGCAGTTATGACATGGACATCGGGAGACGACTCAGTGGCTTGCGCTTGTTTCACATTGAATCCGAGGATGCATGCGTAGACTGGATCTTTTGCTTTGTTTGATTGAGCTTCGAGAATATCTTTTTTGGAAATCTGTCCGACAGATGCAAGCCTGACTTTTATCTGTGCTTCTTTGAGCAGATACAAAAGCGCTTCAAGTCCGCCAATAGTATCTGCTTTGATGATGACGCCTTCGTCGTCCGTCTGCAGATTTCCTTGGTCGATCTCTTGCATAATCCGCTCTTTTGTTTTTTCGATCTCGAGAGGAGTCGAAGCCGGAGCGCATGTCGCGAAAGGCATTCCTGCAAGGACTGCGTCGATATCTGGCGCACTGATGCGAACACCCGTTGCAGCGACTGCCTGAGGGATTGAGACAAAGCGTGCTTTTTGGTCGCGCATGTCTGCGATAGCCGAAGGTTGCAAGAGTGCTTTTATTTTTGCGACGATCGGTTTCTCGACGCTGCCGATGACGATAGTATCGTTGACTCGCATCGTTCCGTCGTAGATGATTGCGTCAAGCACGGTGCCGAGACCTTTCTGTTCTTTGACTTCAAGGATCATTCCTTGAGCGGGACCACTTGTCGTCGATGATAGATTTTTCTCCAGATATTTCTGCGTGAGTGCAGAGAGAACCATAAGCAGTTCGCCCATGCCATCGCCGTTTATCGCACTCGTCGGAACGATTGCAACTTCTTTTGTGAAATCGCTCACACGATCAAATCGTTCTGCAGGGAACCCGAGCTCGTACATCTTTTGTACGATTTCATACATCTTTGTCTCGAATGCCGTCGAGAATTTGTGGTTGTCCGCTGCGAGAGCATTGACATTTCCGAGCACAGATTTTGCGCCGGTCTCTTTCTGTAGTTTGTATCCATCGACAAGATCGATCTTGTTCGCGGCGATGATGAATGGTGTTTTGCATTCTTTGAGGATTTTTATAGATTCGACTGTCTGTGGTTTGAACCCTTCGTTGATATCGATGACAAGTATTGCGATGTCTGCAAGAGAACCGCCGCGTTTTCGCAAGCTCGTGAATGCTGCGTGTCCCGGTGTGTCGATGAAGAGCAGGCCAGGGATCGTGAATGTGAGATTCATAGACTTGAGCAAGTCGCCGCATTTTTCTTTGATGTACGAGATAGGAATGATCGATGCGCCGATCGCTTGTGTGATTGCTCCGGCTTCATGCGCGACGATGTTTGTATTACGGATATAGTCGAGAACAGAGGATTTGCCGTGGTCGACGTGACCAACAACGACACAGATCGGACTTCGAGTCGATGCTTGTGATGATTGCGAAGACGGTTGCGGAGTTTGTGCCATGGTGTGCAGAAAACAATCAGCTCTTTTTAAAGTTGTGTTGTTTTAGGAATTGCAGATTACTGACAAATGTATTATGCTAACGGTCTGGATTTGTTGTGTAGGGATGTGCAATTATCGTGATTGCGGCAAAAAATTTATATGTCACTACTTGCAACTAGTAAGAAAATGCTGATGGAAGAGGATCAGCATAACACTCATTAATTATTGCATAACCCCCATATTGATTTTTCCCATTTTTCATACTCATCATCAAAAGTCTTTTAGTGTTTTGCTTAGTCCGGATAGAGATTACCTATGATCGAAAATTATTTGCTTCAAACAACAATTCGCGAATATGGTTTGCGTTCTGTTGTTCTGCAGTTTTCTGTTGACGTTGATAAAAAGAAGCTTTCTGGTGAATTGCACGCAAAACATAATGCTGATTCTGTTGTTGCAAGTCTGGATGGTTTTTTGTTCCACGAAGGCGATGATGATATATTTCGCCTGCTGTATAAGGATGAATCAGGAGCAAATACGAATCTCATCGTCTTACGTCAAACACGTGCGGGCGATTCTTTTTCTGGTTTCTATGAAGGTAAAACGGCAGAAGATTTGGTGGCCGAGATGAATCGCG
>CAZGJY010000126.1:0-3651 GCA_964525725.1 uncultured Methanosarcinales archaeon
GAGAATGGCCGCGATGCTGCCGCCGACAACAATGAGGCCGAACGGCTCTTGCAGCCAGGTTCTGGTGATCGGACTCTTGTCTTTCATCACGCCCATGCGCCAGAAAACATCGCTGTCGACCATCACGCCGAAGATGAATGCGAATAAAAAGATCAGTTTGAGCGAGAGCACAGTTGACGATGCAGCTGCCGGCGAATGACTAGGGAAAATGAGCAAGAGCAGATTTGCCGCAAAAAGGAAATGTGTGAGAGAATTCATGTTGTAGCGGTATTTGTTAAATATTATGGTAGCGTGCGCGCCTGATACTAAGTATCTATGCAGTATGCGTGCCGACTGTGTTTAATGCCATAATTATTTAAAGAGTTTTTGATTTGTCTGGTTTGTAGGGGGATTCAACAACCATTGGTACATATTCCATTTGATACACTCATCAAGAAACTAGTAGAGAAATCCGGCGAATCGCGCGAAAACATAGACAAACGCATCGCGGAGAAGCTCAACGAATTCTCAGGGCTCATTTCTAAAGAAGGTGCTGCGCATATTGTCGCGAATGAACTCAATATTCCGATCGGCGATATAGCCGCAGGTCCATTCAAGATGAGCGAATTGCGTCTCGGAATGAAGAACATCACAGTCTGCGGCAAAGTCATCACGAAATATAACGTCACGACATTCGCGAAGAATGGCCGAGAAGGTCGCGTCGCATCATTGTTGTTCGCGGATCTCACCGGGAATTGCCGCGTCACATTCTGGCACGACGATGTCTTGCTGCACGAGCGAATTTTGGAGAACGATGTCATATCGCTCACGAATCTCTCGACGAAAGAGAACCGCTCTGTCCTGGAGCTGACGGCGAGCGCAAATACGAGAATTGTTCGCGATATTTCACCTGTCGATGCAGAAGCACTCTCACAAATTGCGAGCCGCAAGGGGGCGAACTTCAATCAAGCGGCTTCTGGCTCTTCTTCGTTCTCTGTTTCTGAAAATTCCTCATCATATGCTGGCGCAAACGGTGTAGATGCTTCAAATGCTGCGCTTGGTCAATCTGGCCAAGGGGGTCGTGCGGCAGAAAGCGTGAGCAGCTCAGGCTCAGGCTTCGCTCGCACAGCCGCAGTGCGCAAATCGATTTGCGACATAAGTGCGACTGATGCGCTTGTCGAAGTCGTCGGCGTCGTTGTCCAAGTCTTCAAGCCTGCCGCATTCACCGTCGACAAAACGACAGGGAAAAAAGTCAGACTTGACCCTGGAATGCCGGCAGATGTCTTGCATCACGAGCAACGATACGTGATGAATATTGTTGTTGACGACGGAACAGAGACAGTGCGCGCCGTTTTTTTCGGCGACGAATGCCAACGTTTGATTGGCGCGCAATCTGCATCTGTGCAATCACTGCAAATGCTCAAAGAGAACGAATACGAATTCTCAAAAGCAAAAACGCAATTGCTCGGCAGGATCATCCAGCTCAGCGGCAAAGTCGTGAAAAACCAATTATATGATCGCATCGAACTCATTACTCGCTCTTTCATTTTCAACCCCGATCCAGCGAAAGAATTAGCACTTCTTGTGGCGCAGCCGCAGCGATCAGTAACAATTGTATCGACGACAGAAGTGTCAGCTGGAAAAAATGATGTTGAAAGTAAATCAGATGATACTAAATCTAATGACGCAGGAGGTGAGTAATGGCTGCAGACAAAGAGCAGTTCCGCATCGAGCACGGTGTCTTCGACGAATTCACGAAAAAAAATATCAACAAACTCTCGTCGCAAGGTTACTTCGCCGAGCTCACGAATTATGTCGCGCTCGGAAAAGAGGCGAACGTCTATCTTGCAAAGAAAGACGACGGAACTTATTGCTGCGTGAAGATATATCGCGTCGAGAATTGCAATTTCAAGAAGATGTATGGCTACATCAAGAACGATCCGAGATACGCAGACCTCAAAGGCCGTCGACGCGAAATCATCTTCTCATGGGTCCAGCGAGAATTCCGAAATCTCCACAAAGCGCGCGAAGCTGGCGTGCGAGTCCCGACGCCATATGCTGTCGAGAAAAATGTCATTGTCATGGAACTTATCGGCGAGCCGGGAAATCTTGCGCCGCAGATGAAGAATAGTGCGCCAGAAGATCCTGAAGCATTCGTCGCGGATATTGTCGAGCAAATGCGGCTTCTCTACCAGAAAGTCGGCATCGTCCATGCGGATCTGTCTATGTTCAATATCCTCAACGATGATGAACGACCGGTGATCATCGACATGAGCCAGTCGACGGCGAAAGAAGATACGAACGCCGGTGAATATCTGCGGCGTGACATTGAGAATATCGCGACGTATGCGAAACGAGTTGGTGTTGCGTTCGATGTTGAAGCTGCACGGATGAAAATAATCGGGAAGATCGGTCAGGATTAGCAATTATGTCGACCATTTCAAATCCAATCCGTGTCAGCGAATTCCGTTTGAAATTGTATCCAAAAAACTTCTTAGCAATGAAAAGTTTCTATGAGCAATATTTCGAAGTGATTGAGATCTGGAACAAAAAAGGAAAAGAAGGTGTGATGTTCAAAGTGGCTGACACTGCAATTCTTGAGTTGCTCGCAGGTCATCCGAGTCCAATGAGTGGCGCTGATTTGTCGTTGGAAGTAGCTGATGTGCATAAGTTATGGGAACGATTCAAAGATTATGACAAAGTCGTTTTCAAACTACGTGAGAATAATTGGGGCGATGTCTCTTTCTGTATCGCCGACCCTGAAGGATTCAAAATCACTTTCTTCACAAAAATCCAAGAACCTCGACAATAGTTTTCATTCTTTGTGCTGCTGTAGAATTGGCAAATGCAATACTTATATGGAGATTTGTCATACAATAGCTTTAAAAACGGCTGGAGATTCACCACTCCATGCCCAAAGATTTTACCACCCCCAAAAACCTGGCATCCGCTGACGATTCTTCTCTTTCCTCTTCTGCGATTCCACAAACAAAATCATCTGTTAGCGCTAATCCGTCAACGAGTTCTAGTCCAATCGTCAAAAAGAGTAAGCCGAAAGTCACTAACACTGCAAAAGCTGTGCAGACTATTTCTGCCAATGTGAGCAAGAAGGCAGATGCTGAAAGTAAGGGGGACGATTCAAATGACCCTGGCACTGACGAGAGTGATGACCTTTTCTCACAATCTGGAACTCTTGCAACTGACGATATTTTCGGACAGATCAGATTCGAAGTGCGAATCCCTCGCGCACGAATCCCGATGTTGATCGGCTCCAAAGGCGAAACAAAGAAAAAGATAGAGACGGAGACTGGCTGCAAACTGCAGATCGATTCGCAAGAAGGCGATGTTGTTGTCGAAGGACAAGATGTCGTCAAAGGCTATGTCGTGCGTGATATTGTCAAAGCGATCGGCCGCGGATTCAATCCAGACGTCTCGCTCGAACTTCTCAAAGCAGATACTGCGTTCGAACTCGTCGAGATGGCGGAGTTCGTCAAGAATAAGAACGCGATGGAACGACTCAAAGGTCGAGTCATCGGACAAGGTGGAAAGACGCGCGAGACGATCGAGAAACTCATGGATGTCCATGTCTCTGTCCAAGGAAAGACGATCGGAATCATCGGCGAAATCGAGCGCGTGAACACTGCACGACAAGCGATCGAGATGCTGCTCGAA
>CAZGJY010000127.1:0-3589 GCA_964525725.1 uncultured Methanosarcinales archaeon
GGAATACAAACATGAGTCAATTATTCGTACAAGACAAAGATGTCGTGGTTCCAGGCGAATCACTGGCAGAAGGTATGGATTACTTGCCGGGTCCCGGCTCATACCGAAAAGGCGACTTGATTGTCGCGAACAGAGTTGGATTGGTCTCAGTGACTGGACGAGCGATCAAGCTCATCCCATTGTCCGGACCATACATGCCAAAGCGAGACGATGTCATCATCTGCAAAGTGACAGACATCACGCTCAACGGCTGGAGATTGGACACGAATACGCCGAGCAGCGCAATGCTCTCAGTGCGTGACGCAACGAACACATTCATCGTCAAGGGTTCTGATCTGACGAAGATTTTGCAGATCGGCGATTATCTCGTCGGTGGAGTCATCCAAGTCACGACACAGAAGTTGATCGATGTCACGCTTCGAGGCCCAGGTTTGCGCAAGCTTGCCAGCGGTCAGATGCTCAAGTTCTCACCGAACAAATTCCCAAGAATAATCGGACGACAAGGCTCGATGGTCTCAATGATCAAGCGAGCGACTAATTGTCAGATTGTCGTCGGACAGAACGGATTGATATGGATGAGTGGCGAACCTGCGATGGAAGTCATTGCGGTAGAAGCGATCAGATTCATCGAAGAGAATGCACACACTTCAGGAGTCACAGAGCGAGTCAAGAAATTGCTCGAGTCCAAAGGCTTGACAGTTCCAGAAGGCGAAGCACAAGATGATCAACCACGAATCGAGCGATTCGGCGCAGATCGTGAAGAACGAAGCGAAGGAAGTTTCGGCGGCGATAGACCACGACGCAGCTTCGACAACGGCGGCAGCGATGGCGGCGAGCGACGATCATTCGATGGTCCACGTGAACCTCGACGAGATTTCGGCAACCGTGATGGTGGCAGCCGTGGCGGATTCAATCGCGATGGCGGCAACGGCGGTGAGCGACGATTCGAGCGACGTGACTCTGGAAACGGAGAACGACGATTCGACGGCGAGCGAAGCAGCGGAAGCAACGGCGGCGGTTTCAACCGAGATGGTGGAAACAATAATGGTGGCGAGCGAAGATCATTCGAACGACCACGATTCGAACGACGTGATGGCAATGGCAGCAGCAACACTGGCGCGCCAAACAACAACGGTGGCAGCGACAATAATGCCCCAGCCGACAGCAATGCAAGCGATAACTCGTCAAGCGACGAATCGCAGCAATAAGACAATAGGTACTCACAATGACATACAAGAAACGATATGATGGTCGCGACTTCACAGAACTCCGACCGATGGAAGCAAAAGCTGGCGTCATCAAGCAAGCTGATGGTTCAGGAATGTTCCGCGCAGGAAAGACGACAGCACTCGCTGCAGTCTATGGTCCTCGCGAATTGCATCCGAAATTCATGCAGGATCCGACAAAAGGAATCCTTCGTGTCACATACAGCATGATGCCATTCTCCGGCGCAGGAGAGCGTGTGCGAACAGGTCCATCACGACGATCCAAAGAATTATCGATGGTCATCCAGAAAGCACTGCAGCCAGTTGTCGACTTGCGAGATTTTCCTAACGCAGTCGTTGATGTCTTCATAGAATTGCCAGAGACGGATGCGGGCAGCCGATGCGCAAGTATCAATGCAGCATCGATCGCACTTGCAGACGCTGGCATCACGATGAAAGATATGGTCGCAGCGGTCTCGGTTGGTCGTGTCGATGACAAAACAGTTGTCGACCTTGACTATCAAGAAGAAGCGCATGAAGAAGGCCACGTCGCAGACATTCCCGTTGCAGTTATTCCATCGACTGGTGAAATAACATTGTTGCAGCTTGATGGTGTTTGTGAGCCAAGCAGATTGAAAGAAGCTCTTGCTATGGCACTCGGTGCAGCAAAGACAATCAATGCCGTGCAGATCGCAGCGCTCAAAGACAAATACAAGAAGCCGTCGACAGAGACAGGCTCAAGTTCGGAGTAGGTGAAACAATGGCCTCAGTAGATAACAAAGATCACATTTTGCGTGCAATCCAATCGAATGTCCGTTATGATGGTCGAAAAAATGATGAGTATCGTCCTGTCACGATTGAATATGGCGTCAGCTGGACTGCAGAAGGTTCTGCAAAAGTTTCGATTGGCGACACTACAATCATTGCAGGCGTCAAATTATCAGCAGGAGAACCGTACGCGGACAATCCTGATGAAGGAACGTTGATGATAGAAGCAGGACTTCTGCCGCTCTCATCTCCGCTCTTTGAAACAGGACCACCAGGAATCGATGCTGTCGAGCTTGCTCGGGTCATTGATCGTGGTATCAGAGAAAGCCACTCCATTGACACGCATGCACTCTGCATCAAGAAAGGCGAGAAAGTATGGACAGTCACGTGTGATATCTGCACGGTGAACGCTGACGGAAACCTTTTCGATGCAGCAAGTCTTGCAGCAATGGCAGCACTCAAGAATGCAGTATTCCCTGAGATCAGCAGCGATGGCACAGTTGAGTACAAGAAGAAAACGAAGAAATCGCTTCCTCTTGTCCAATGCCCAATTGCAATCACTGTCTGGAAAGCTGGCGAATTGCTCTGTGTCGATCCGACACAAGGCGAAGAGAATGTCTTTGAAGCTCGACTGACAATCACGACGATTGAAGATGGTTCGATTGTTGCGATGCAGAAAGGCGGCGAAGGGACGCTCACTGCCGATGATATCACGCGGATGATTGATTTGGCTCTCGACAAAGCGCAATTCTTGCGCAAACATTTATAAAGAGGCCGAAGGTCTCTTCATTTTACCTTTTTCATATTTTCAAATTCAAAAAACAGCATCACTGTCTTGGCGCTCATCAGACGAGGACCTGATTCATGCAAGGTCCGAGTCGCTCGCTCTGCGATGGACGAGCAGAAAATTGCCGCAGTGATTGTTGTATGGACGTACGGGGATCAGAATGGCAAAAGAACAACCAATTGAGAAATTCACAAAATATGAACGCGCACAGATGATTGGTGCACGGGCATTGCAGATTTCTATGGGCGCACCATTCAAGATTAAATTGACTGATGCTGAACTTTCAGTCATCAAATACAATCCTATCGAAATTGCAAAGATTGAATTTGACAAAGGAGTCATTCCGCTTAGAGTCGTTCGACCAACACACAAAGTGCTCGAAGAAGAGCCAGTTGTTGACGCAGAATAATTGTTAGCAACATATTTTTTTCAAATCTTTTCTGGTTTTTTTTTAATGAAGAGCTCATATAGTTTTTATATTTTCCATTGTTATTTTCGTTGATTTTTTTGATTAGACTTCTGTATTTTGAGGTTGCTGTATGCGTATGCAGTCACTCAATTACTATTGAGAAATGGTTATACACTTTTAAAAATAACTTTATCCATTTTTTTCTGTTCAGTGGGGTTATAATCAGTGGCAAAAAAAAGTTCAAACTCAAAGTAAAAATCCGTCGCTAATAAAAGAACGCAGAAAAGAGTCAAAACTGCTTTCGCGCAGAATAAGCCTGCGATGAAGAAAATAGTCAGAGCGGCAAACGTATCTCTCGGGAAAAAGGCAACTGAAGGAAAAACAACAGTTAGTGGCACATTTTTGTTGCCGACGACTGCT
>CAZGJY010000128.1:0-3579 GCA_964525725.1 uncultured Methanosarcinales archaeon
ACAGTTGCATCCAGCGATCCACTCATCACAATCCTTCGTGAAGGTCGTCAACCGGGAATTTCATTGATTCTTGCAAGCCAACAACCAGGAAAAATTCATACTGACGTCCTCACACAATCCGATATTGTCCTCTCTCATCGCATCACTGCAAAGATTGACACTGACGCGCTCGGCATGCTCATGCAGAGTTACATGCGTGCTGGATTAACAGAGCAGCTTGACGATCTTCCAAGAGTGAAAGGTGCCGGCATCATTTTCGACGACACAAACGAAAAACTATTCCCTATGAGAATTAGACCGCGATTCACGTGGCACGGCGGAGAATCTCCGAACGCGATCCCGAACAAGAAGAAATATTTTGAATAGATCGATAGATTTATTCAAAGAGGATTTACGGGATTCTCATCAACTCGTAATAGAATGCATTTTTCTTTGGTGCTGATTCGTCAACGACTGTGATTGTTTTATCTAAAGATTCATTTGACTTTTTAGACGGCAAGGATTGCGGTGTTTGTGGTGGCGCAACAGTCTTATCTTCTTTTTTTTCTGCCGGCATTATCTTTTTCCCCTCATTCTTCTCATCAGGCGTGATTTGCGGTAGTGATTCTTTTTTCACTTGCTGCGGTGGCTGTGAAGTAGCGCTTGCAATTTCTGCAGGCTTTTCGTAAACAATAACTTTAGACGAAATCTCGCTCGCAGTTTGTTTTACAAGTTCATAATTTCCTTGCTTGAATTCCCAATTGAACTTGAGACCGTCGCCTTCTGCGCGAGCAATGACGTCGATACAGATATTGTCGTCAGTCTGATTCGCATTTTTCCCTTCATTGAGAATGATGTTAGTTCCCTGTGCTTGCAGACCATCGAACAAAAGACTTGCGCATCGCGTTGCGAGCGTGAATATGTGTGCAACATGTTTTGCTGGCAGATCTTCAATTACGGCGACTTTCGGTTTAGGGAAAACTTTAAGATGACCAAGTGCGGCTGGGTTGAGACCAAAGACGATTGTAGCGAACTCGTCCTCATAGATAATCTTAGGCTCCATTATTTCTCGCCCCGCAGTCGACCGCTGAGCGCTTTCACATCAACGCCGGAAAAGAGTTTCTTGAATTTTTCATCCGCAGATATTTTTTTGATGAGCTCGTCTGGGTTTGTGAGCAGCAATTCTTTGATCTGCGTATCTGATTCAATAAGCTCCGCAAGCGCTTTTTTCTGCTCTTCATTGACCGTTTGTTTGACACCGCCAATATATTGAACGATTGCGTCTTTGATTGCTACTGCGAGCTGTTCAACCTTTGCCTCGTCGAGTTTTGCTGGTTTGTACGCGAACTGCTGCAATGAATCACCTTTCTCTCGGGGCAAAATGTGTACCATGAAATGTGCAGATTGTTGCCCTGCAGCGAATCCGTTCGCGATATACACCGTCGCAGCATCCGTTGGGGCGCCGCCTTTCACTCCCTTGATGATGAATTTCATGCGCTCAAATAGCCGTGTCATCACATCAGGTGGCATGAGTTGCATGATTGGATAGTGTTCTTTAGGCAATACAAGAACATGTCCTTTAGCCGCAGGATTGATGTCTGCTATTGCTAGAATTTTTTCATCTTCATATACTTTGAACGAAGGGATCTCACCTTTCACTATTTTACAGAATGGGCACTGTGCTTTTTGCTGCTCTAGTGCTTCTTGTGCAGAAATTTTTTGTTCAGTCATGGTCTTAGGTAATCATTGATGCTCAAATTCTCACTGACATCAATCGTTAATAAGCATTCCTGTTGGAACATTTGTGTTTGTTTTTGATTTGTTGATTATAGATGTCTATTGGCCATAATATTACCGTCACTGTATGATTAATATAGAAAGTGATGAATTAGGCCAAGTTGTACATTGCGGAATTGTTAAAAATACAGATGCACCTAGTTATCTGCAGTTTATCGCGAGAACCGGCTGCAGTTGGTCTCTCGTCGAGAGAAAAAGCATGGTGATTGAATCAAAAATAATATTTTTAGGAACAGCCGGCGATATGATGGTCGCAGGCAAACAATTGCTCGCATCGGGTGGCATCATCGTGCAATACGATGGAATGCAGTTGCATCTCAATCCAGGTCCTGGGGCGCTTGTTCGTTGCCGGCAGTTCAACATCAATCCGCGAGAGACTGATGTCATTCTCGTCTCGAGGAATACGACGCTCCACGCGAACGATGTCAATGCGGTGATAGACGCTATGACAAATGACGGGCTTGATAAAAAAGGAGTTGTCGTAAGCACGCCTCAAGCGATTGACGGAGATGCAACCCGTCACGGATTGCTGCAGCCTTCATCGCAGCAACATGTGGAGCGTATCATTCAGCTTAAAGTTGCAGACAAAGTGGCTCTCAATAATATTGAGATTACGCCAACACCGACGGAGTTTGATGACGAGGCTGGCGTTGGGTTTCTAGTCTCGACGCCAAAATATCTCTTGTCATATGTCGGCGATAGCCGATATGTCCGCCGAGTCGCAAAAGCACATGATGTCGCAGACATCGTCATTCTTAATGTTCCATTTTTGCAGCAGAAAGGCGACGAGTCAGGTATGACAATCGATGACGCGATAAAATTCCTCAAAGATGTAAGACCAATCCTCGCGATAATCTCAGGGTTTGGGATGAAGATGATCGAAGCTGATGTGCTTGAACAGATACGTCGGATCCAGCACGAGACAAAAGTGCAGACGATTGCTGCAAAAGACGGGCTCATTGTCAATCCGCTCTCGTTCACAACAACAATCACGCAGAAAAAGCTTTTTACTGAACGTTCAGAAGCAATATGAACGTGATATAATTAAAAATCAAATAAGTAATTTGTGTTTTTAAATTTCGCTATCTGTTTCACTTTTTTAATTCATCTTATTTCTATTCTTTTGCAGTTTTCTATTTCCCTTATTCCTAAAAGATAGACGAGTAACTGCCGTGATAGTTATCATATTAACCTTTAAAAACACCAAGCCGCAAAGAAACAGGAAAAGATGGTGCCGAGACAGCAAGTTATCGATTATATTTCTTCTAACTTGCGAGGAGGCTATGATTTGCCTTCAATCCGCTCCCGTCTTATTTCATCTGGCTACGAACCTGCTGAAATAAATGCAGCTATCGATGTGATAAGATCAGGCAAGACAAGTGCTGGCAGGCATGCGCATCTGGGTACTTATACAATACTTGCGATCGCGATAATCGGTTTTTTGCTGATAGGTGGTGTTGCAACTGTTTTTTTCAGACAAGCAAGTCAAACTTCCGCATTTTCTGACTCGGGTTCTGGCAGTTCATCGTTTTCAAATTCTGGCGTATCATCTGCAGGAAACAACGGAAACGTTGCGGGCGTAGGTTCATCCCAATCATCTCAATCTGCAAGCTCGTCAGCAAGTTCATCATCAGCAACAAGTGCTGGTGGGTCTACAACGTCAGGAAACGCAGCAGGAACATCATCCTTTGCAAATTCAGGATCTTCGAGCGGATCAAGCTCAACAGCGGATTCATCTGGCCGATCCATTCCTGCAGTCGATTATGGCTCTTCTTCTACAGACGCCAATACAGCTCTGACGAC
>CAZGJY010000129.1:0-3548 GCA_964525725.1 uncultured Methanosarcinales archaeon
ATTTCTTGATCCAAGCTCTTGGGCAAGTTTTGCGATGACGCTGCTCTTTCCTGCACGAGGCATTCCAAGAAATTCGATGACAATGACCACGTGCTACCTCTACGCGCGCAATAAATCAGTAAGGTCTCTGATATCGTCAAAAAGAAAATCAGGATTCTCCACTTGCACCATATCTCGATCATTATATCCAAAATCAGGATGCGCCACTGCAGCAGTCAGAACACCGGCAGCTTTCGCTTCACGTACGTCTTTTGCCGTATCTCCAACGTACAATACATCCTGCGGCTCATAACCGAGCAGACTGCAAGTGGCGATTACGGCTCCCGTTTTAGAATCTGGAACTGCAAGCACTTGTTTTGGATTGAAGAAAGAGTCAAGCCCCGATTTTGCCAAACGCTTGAGCACAACTTCTTTTGACGAATTAAGACTGACGACCGACGGTGTGTTTGTTTCGATATCAATAGAATGTACTGATATAACTGGCTTTCCACGCGCCAGCGCGACTATTTCTCGTGCGCCAGGAATAAGTTGAGCCTGAGCATCTGCCATTTGCTCATAGTAGAGCGCTGTTGCGGATTTTGTGTCAGAAACACCGAATGCCGCATAGAACTGGTCCCAGCTGCCTGTGCCTAATTGCCGACGATATTCATGCAAATTCGGTGATCTGCCGCCAAGCTGTTTGATGAGCGAGCAATCGACGCGGTAGCCCGGCTGCAGTGTGTCAACAAGTGTTCCGTCGACGTCAAAAATGACATGTGCGATATGTTTATTTTTTGTATCCATGGATCCAGGAGATAGCATATGCTTTTATAACTAAGCTACCCCTGCGGGGGGAGTAGATGCAAAAACGCAAAAAGAAATATAAAGCGCAAGATAGACAGACCGCTCTATGCTCGAACAATCGCTCATCGAACTCGGATTGACGCCAGGTGAAGCAAAAGTATATCTTGCACTGCGACAGACAGGAGAGTCGACGGTCGGGGCGATAATCAAGAGATCTAAAGTCGCATCATCGAAAATATACAATATCCTCGATAGATTGCTCGAGAAAGGGCTTGTCAGTTATATCGCAAGAGAGAAGACGAGATATTTTGCAGCTGTGCAGCCGGCCCGCTTCAATGAATTCTTGGACAAGAAAGAGCAAAATCTGCAAGCGCAGCGAGCGAATCTGCAAAAAATCCTGCCTGCGCTCGAACAATTGCCGAACACGAATCTTGCGCAGCACGACGCAGCAGTATTCATAGGATTCTCCGGCATAAAGACAGCATATGAAGAGCTCTTTGCGAACGCAAGGCATGCCGAGACGATAAAATTCTTCTTCATCCACGACAGTGCATATGATGCGCACGTCTACAAGTTTTATTTCCAGACTAATTTCTTCGGTCTTGCCAAGAAATACAACAAAGAGAAAAAGATCAGGTGGGAAGGGATCATCAATAAGCAACGCCCGACGTTGATAAATGTAAAGAAAAGTTTACCATATTTCAGGCAGCACTATACTGCTCAAGCAATTCCCGGCAACATAGACATTTCACGCAATCACGTTCTCATAACCGCATGGAGCGATAAACCCGTGGGCATTCTCATCCGCTCAAAAGAAGTCGCTGACAATCTTTCAGACTATTTTGAAAAAATGCTTCCGACGACAAAGAAGATTCGCTGAACAATCCAATGACAAACCAAAAAATAAGACAACAATAGAACATAGAGACAAGAAAATAATTCTAAAAGTATGACTATTTCAGCTTAACATCATCTGCGTCCGGCGATGACGAGACGAACGCTGCGATGACGAATATGATGAGCATGAAATTGAGCAAGAACGCCCACGTATCATCAAGCAAACCATTCAGCGTAAGAAATGCTGAAATCATAAGTCCGATGAGCGACGCAAGCAAGAATGAATTTGAGAGCGGAATGTGTTTCATTGTTTTTTCTCCGTTTTGTCCAGATTCACGCGGAACAACGTGTGCGCGACACCATATGCGACAAGCAGATATGCGATGAGTGTGAGAAAAATGCTCTTGACTGGAACGACAAAAACAACGATTCCCAGAATGATGAAGCCAACATCACGAAGCAATTCAGTATCCGGCGCCATACGCATACCTCTCCCGTCGTCGATTTATATATTTTTCTTCACACAGAAAACAACGAAACAAACTGTGCCTTGACAACGACTCAGGCTAAAACGCGATTCATGCAGCGTTTTAGCCGCTATTTCTGCAAAGCAGAGTGAACCATATTCACGCTGCGTAGAGAAGCAAACTTCTCTCCGGATGAGCAGAAAGTTGTCGCACAGTTTGTTTATCATCCACAGATATCTGCCAAACGCATATAAACGGACAACGCGGATACACGAAGAACATGTTCAACAGACTCGTCTACCGCATCATCATCCTCTTCTTGCTCGCGCAACTCATCGGCATCGTTATTCTCTCGCAGTACATCGACTTCCAGGCGACGGCGGCGACCGGCATCACAACGACGAACGCGAACAACTATGTCGTCGCGCCGCCGCAAGTCGAGAATGAGAGCTACTCGTTCATTTCGATAATTCTCGCGATCATTATCGGAACAGTCATCATTCTCTGGCTCATCAAGATCGATGCAATCATTGTCTGGAAAATCTGGTTCTTGGTCAGCATAACGACGGCGCTCACGTATGCATTCTATCCAATGATACACTTCCTCATCGCGCAAGAGACGACGGCAATCAGTGTGACAATCGCACTTGCGCTCATTCTTGGTTACCTCAAGATTTTCCGTGCGAATTATATCGCACACACAATCGGCGAACTGTTCATCTACGCCGGACTCGCCGCGTTGTTTGTCCCAATCCTCAATCTGACGTCGGCGATCATCCTCCTCCTTCTCCTCGCAGCGTACGACTATTATATGGTCAATAAGTCAGGACATATGATAACGCTTGCAAAAGCATCAGTCGACGAAAAACTCATTTCTGGTTTGTACGCCGGAACTCCTGGTGGCTCGCATAAACAAAAAGAGAAAAAGAATGAAACAACAGTAACAACTACAATAGGTACAAATACAAAATCATTGCACAGCGCAAAAGTCGCACGAGAAATAAAATCAGCAGAGCACGAGCCAAGTGCACAGACGACCGGCGTCATGGTCGGCGGCGGCGACATTGCATTCCCGCTCTTCTTCGCCGGCGCACTCATGAAACACTCCGGAACGCTCGGCAGCGGTCTTCTCGTCGCTGTCTGTGCGACGATAGGTCTATGCGTCTTGTTCGCGATCGGCAAGCGCGGAAAATTCTATCCAGCGATTCCCTTTGTCGCAGCAGGATGTTTTGTCGCGCTCGGGATTGTGTATTTTCTATGAATCAACAAATTAGTTCAAGAAAGATGAATCAATCAGATTGAGAAAAGATGTCTGATTCGTTAAGCGGCTGAGTTCGTTTTGAAAACGGGAATAGCATTGTTTTATCATCGCCAAGCTGAAAATTACCAACTGCCACCATATTATACTTAGGAAGAATAATTCCGACAAGCTTGATGGGTCGCTTAATTTGTTGTTTCAAT
>CAZGJY010000130.1:0-3501 GCA_964525725.1 uncultured Methanosarcinales archaeon
GCGTTACGGCATGCGAGAAATAGAAACAGTAAAATTAATGCTCAACACAGGTGCGCAACAATGGCAACGGAATTCACAACAGAGACTTTCAACAGCAAAGTAGTCAAAGGCAAAGGCGTCGCAGTCGTAGATTTTTGGGCGCCGTGGTGCGGTCCCTGCAAGATGATGGGTCCTGTGTTTGAAGAGATGTCAAATCATTATGACGATCTCACATTCGGCAAAGTGAACGTCGACGAGCTCGGCGATATTTCTGGACAATTCGACGTGCAGAGCATTCCGACGATCATCTTCTTCAAGGACGGCAAAGAAGTCCATCGCGCGATGGGTTTCATGCAGAAAGAGCAGTTCATGGAAGAGATCGAGAAAGTTCTCTGATTTGTTTCCTCCGGGTTGCTTATTTTAAGTTATAATTTTCCAATTCTGATTTGCCTCTATGATAAATTTATTAATGAGTGCGTCTAAAAAAGCCTCATGAGATTTGAGAACAGCCGATTGATCATTTCTGAGCCATATACTCTCACGAAGAAAGGGACAGAGGGCGAGATGGAGAACGTCTTCACACTCAACCTTAAATCGCTCTGGTATCTCTTCGGCATCTTCATCCCATGCGTCGCATTCGTCATCAGCATTTTCGGATTCATCTTCGGCGGAACACCGGCGACTGGCGGCACGACCGGCGTCGTTGCGCTCGGCGCAGGAATACTCATCACGTTTTTTTCTGTATTCATCTTCATGCCGCTCAGATTCGCAGTAGTCCGCAAAAACAAAGACATATTCGTCCAAAGTACTGGTTCGTTTTTCCTCACACAATCATTTCGTATTGCTGACACGCAAAAACCATTCATTTTGGCGACGAAGGACAGATTCAGTCTTGCATCCGGTCAACTGAATCTCGGCGACGAATGCTATAATCTCTCATTAGTCTTCACAGTCACAGCTACAGACAACACTCAAAAGACTACGTCTGCTCAAAAAACAATTGCGTTCTTGCCAACGGCAGTGAACGCTGTTCATCGTCATAAGATGTTCAGCGAAAAAGATGTCGCACAGATAGCAAAACATCTTTCTCTGACGTACAAACTTAATTAGAAGCTTAGCCTGTCTCAATCCTTCTGTATTCATTTTTTGCATTAATTTCCAATGCATATCTTTTTTAATCACAGTCTCAGACAGCATTCAAAAAGAGAATGGTCAAGACAACAATCATAACGATCGGCAAAGCAAAAGAGCATTTCATCCGCGACGGCGTTGCAGAGTATGCGAAACGTCTCGGCAGAGATGTTGTCTTCAAACAGATCCCTCAGTCAAATAAACTCAAAGAAGCGAAAGAGCTTCTGCGCTCGATGCAATCGCACAAAGCGCAGTTCATCGTCGCACTTGATGAGCACGGACTCCAATTCTCATCAATCGGTTTCGCCGAGTTTCTTAAGAAAAATCAAGACTTGCCGTTCTGTTTCATCATCGGCGGTCCAGACGGTCTTGATGAATCAGTCCTCAATGCATGCCACTTCAAGCTTGCACTCTCGACAATGACAATGCCGCACGAATTAGCGCTCCTCGTTTTCGTCGAGCAATTCTATCGCGCGCAGACGATCAACGATGGAAAAACATATCATCGTGCTTGATTATTTAGTGATTATGTATGTATTGTGCATAAAGAAAAGAGCGCGAAAGCATATCCACTTCATAATGGAGACAAATCTTTAAATATGTTCGAGCAGAGTTTGTGCTCGGGGGTAATGATTGTTTTGTAATAACGCAAATCAGTCTACCTATTTCAAAAGAGGGTGTTTTGTATGAGTGGTTGGGCAGCAGTTTCAGAGACGGGGCGCGCTATCGCGGATCCGTTAGTCACATTTGGCAATAGCCTTGTTAACGTTTTACCGAGCATCATTGGTGCGATTCTTCTCATTGCGTTCGGTTACATCATTTCTGCATTCATTGGTCTCATCGTCAAGAAAGCATTAGTCAAAGTAGGTCTCGACAAATGGTATGAGAGCACAGGAAAACACACAGCTCTCGGCCAGATGTCATTGTCACATTTGCTCGCAGGAATGCTCAAATGGTATCTCTTTGCACTCTTCCTCGTTCCGGCAGTCTCCATCATCCAGCTTGACGTATTCGCGAATCTTCTCACGCAGATCGCGCTCTGGATCCCGAACTTGCTTGTCGCAATACTCATCGTCTTGGCAGGAATCATTGTTGCTGATATCGCAGCATCGAAGCTTGCGCACGCGAAGAAGATTGGCTGGATCAAGAGTTTGACACCGCCGATCAAGTTCATCATCATCATCTTCTTCCTTGATGTCGCATTGCGTCAGATCGGTATTGATTTCACGCTCGCATCGTCGACATTCTTGATCATCTTGGGCGGCATCGTCTTGGCGCTCGCGCTTGCGATCGGCATCTCATTTGGCTACGCATTGCGGCCAGAAGTCGAGAAAGCTATCAAAGAGCTCAAGAAGAAGCTAGAATAATTTTAAAATATTTTTACAATACTTCATTTTTATTCTCTTTCTATATTTTTTCTCAGCCGTAATACAGCCATTCTAAAACGAATCCTAGATTAACAGTGGTTCATTCTCAGCATAAATTTTTAATATACTGCACAGAACTCTGCTCTGCATATGGTTAGTCTTGGAATTATCTGGATGAGTGCGGGAAACAGCTATTTCACCGAAGAAGTCATTCTTCAGATATTCAATTCTATCTCAGGTAAATTCGACAGAATCATAGTTCTTGCACCAGACTTGCCGGCGATCCATACATACAAAGCGCTCGGATACGACGATGCAAGAGCTGCAAAAAAAGCGCGTCTCAATGCAAATCGTTTGTTGAATAGAGCGACACGCGTTCTTGAACAGAATAAAAGCGATTTCAAAAACATCGAAATTATGAAGTGGGCAGAAACAATAGAAACAAACCCTCAGTATCAAAAAGAATATTCACGCATAATTGATCTTTTTGAGCAGAACGCATCATTCAAGGAAGCAGCGCTCTCGGCAACAAAACTTGTCCTTGATTCAAAAAAATCGTTTGAAGAATACGCATATCTTGAGAGTGTGCAGTATCTTCTCAAAGAAATGGCATTCGTTCTCGCTGCGAACAAGATTTTCAGAACAGATATTGCAACATATTGTTATCATAAACCTTGGCCTATTTTTGAGAAATTAATTGCAGGAGATTACGATAGTAAAAAGTATGCTGAAAACAAATTTCTGCTTCTTCACGCGTTTGTAAAAAGTTCGCAATAAAATCAAATTTAGAAAACCGTATACCCAATAACCGCAACAAGTATCCCGAGCAAAACACCAAAGAACGCCTGCGTCTTTGTGTGACCAAGAATCTCTTTGAGCGTGAAATCCTCTTCGATATCGAACACAGCGTTGATTTTGTTCAACAATTTCGCCTGTTGTCCCGACTGCCATCTAACGCCGAACGCATCACGGATCGTGATAATACTCATGAAGAGCGCGACAAAGAACAGCGGCGACGCGCCTT